>CAZMPL010000329.1:0-4053 GCA_964567805.1 uncultured Pirellulales bacterium
CATATGTTTCATTAGAACGCACATGGAAAGATGGTGATGTTATTACAGTCTCGCTTCCTGCTTCGTTGCGTTTGGAAAAAGCGAAAGATGATTCTTCAATGGTTTCATTATTTTTCGGCCCGGTACTTCTTGCCGGTGAACTTGGCCGTGAGAATATGCCCGGCAATGATCGCGCGGATAAAGACGCATATCTCAGGATACCAGCCGTTGCGGTTCCGGATATCGTTAGCTCTTCCAGTAATCCGGCGCAATGGCTCAAACCGGTTGCGAATCAAAAGATGACATTTACAATGCATGACGCTGGTCCTGCGAACGATATTGTTTTCCGTCCGCTTTATGATTTGCATCATCAACGATACTCGGTTTACTGGCGTTTTCAGAATAATTCTGAAACGAAATAATTTTCAGATTGATGAGTAATATTAAATATTTGTTCTCTTGAGAAATGAAAGTGAGTTTACAATGACATATATCATGAATAATCTAATAAAACCAATATCCTTAACAGTTATAATATTATTTTTTGCGGGATGCCAATCAGTTGTTAATGGGAAAAACGCGACAAAGTTCGATGGCTCTGCCGTAACTATAAAGAGTCCCGACGGAAAAATTAAAATTGAAATTCGAGCCGATGCGAACGATCAATTAACATGGTCAGTCCAACGAGAGGATAAAGTTGTTCTTTCCGCCGCTCCACTTGGTTTGATAGTTGATGGTAACAATCTCGGGCATTCTGTTAAATTAAATGCACCTGAAACTCGAACGATTAATGAAAAATATTCTACTTTCGGTAATCACTCAATGGCGACTAACCTTTGCAATGAAGCTGTCATACCAATAAACTGTGCTAACGGTATGCAATACGAACTGGATGTACGTGTATTCGACGATGGAGCCGCTGTACGTACAAGAGTCACACTCGATGATACATCGCATACAATAGCAAGCGAGAACACTTCATGGTCATTACCTCTCGATTCACATGTATGGGCGGCCGGTTATGACGGAAGTTATGAAAAGCCTTATCAAAACGGCGCTTTTAATTCTATCGCTGCCGGCTCACAATGGGCTCCGCCAATGACCTTTAAGCTGAATGAAAATCTCTACGTTTCTATTACCGAGGCCAATAACGACTGTTTTCCAGATATGGGTTTAGTGCGTAACGGAAATTTTCTCAAAGCGATATTTCCAGCATCCTCCAGAGGCTGGAAGCATCAGGGTTCAATTGTCACTCCTTGGCGTGTTGCCATCATAGCTGATGGGCTTAACTCACTTGTTAATAGTGACATTGTAACAAACCTGTGTTCCCCGCCGTCTGAAGAATTAGCTAATGCAGACTGGATCAAGCCAGGTCGTTCTCTCTGGCAATGGTGGGCAATTGGTGCGCCTCGACTCGATGACCAGAAAGCATGGGTTGACGCCGCAAAGAAACTCGGTTTCGAATATTATTTAATAGATGACGGCTGGCGCAATTGGCGTGCACAAGGCAAGGACCAGTGGCAATGCCTGAAAGATGTTATAGATTATGCCAAGAGCCAGGGAGTTGGTCCTCTTGTTTGGGTAAACTCCTCGGAAATGCGCACTGATTCTACTCGTCGAGCTTATCTTGAAAAGGTAGCCGCTCTCGGTGCAGCAGGTATTAAAATTGATTTTATCCCTGCCTGTACTGCCGATGTAACTCGCTGGTATGAAGGCGCACTTAAAGATACAGCGGAACTTCATCTTCTTTGCAATTTTCACGGTGCAGTTAAACTAACAGGTCGCCAGCGCACGTACCCGCATGAGTTGACTCGTGAAGCGGTACGAGGCCATGAATATCATATGTCACGTTATCGCCGGGTACAGGCCGCCGATCATGACGAGATAGTTCTTTTCACTCGCTATCTTGCAGGTCCGGCCGATTATACTCCAACCGCTTTCGATACTAAAGAAATGGTCGGTTATACATGGGCACATCTTCTGGCTCAGGCTGTTGATATGACTTCGCCGCTATTACACTTCGCCGGGAAATATCAGGATTTCATTGGAAATCCCGCCGAAGATTTATTGCGTCACCTTCCTTCAACGTGGGATGAGACAATCGTTCTGCCGGGCAGTGAGATTGGAAAAATTGCAAGCTTCGCCCGTCGTCGTGGAAATGAATGGTATATCGGAGTTCTGAATGGAGCGGATGCCGCGACTTTGCAGATTAACCTTTCTTTCCTGAGTTCCGGAAAATGGAATGCTGAAGTATTTGGCGATGACGCGAATAATGCAGCAACATTTAAGCGAGAAAATAAATCTGTTACTGCCAGTGACACTCTCACAGTTTCCATGAGTCCTCGCGGTGG
This sequence comes from uncultured Pirellulales bacterium, assembly GCA_964567805.1. Lineage (GTDB taxonomy): Bacteria > Planctomycetota > Phycisphaerae > Sedimentisphaerales > Anaerobacaceae > JAFGPS01. The sequence goes on from CAZMPL010000329.1 coordinate 2,331, forward strand.
TTCAGTTATATGGATTACTAAAGATTAAAAAAAAGTAATAAAGCTTAAAAAAAATATATTTAAGGAGTGAAGATGAAACAATTAAAAGGAATTTTATTTTTAATTATTTCGGTTGCTTTAGCAGTTGACGCGGCAGAAATAGTATCCCCAAACAATAAAATTAAAGTTGTTTTGGACCTTCAAAATGAATCTCAACCCAAGTTTGTTGTTTCATATACCGAAAATCAGAAAATAACAGAGGTTTTACCAGCTTCATTTCTTGGATTAAAAACCAAATCGCAGGATTTTTCAGTATTGACTCTTATCAGCGAAAGCAATGTCACGCTTATTCATGATGACTATGAAATGCTGCATGGCAAGAAGAAACATTGTGAAAATCTCGGTTCAGAAAAAACCTTCCGTTTTAAAAACGCATCAGATAAATGCATCGATATCGTTTTTCGTGTATATAACGATGGGGTTGCATTTCGATACATGCTATGTGATTACGATACTTCATTGAATTCCATTACCGAGGATTTGACCGCATATACAATTCCCGATGGGATAGAACGATGGATTCAAACATATAGTGACGTATATGAAGCATTCTACCCGTTCAGTACAACCGGAACACCGAACAGGCAATGGGGATATCCCGCATTATTTAAAATGACAGGCGATATTTTTATGCTTATCACAGAAGCGGATATTTCAAGGGCAAATTACGCAAGCTCGTTATTTACAAAAGACAGCACAACCTATCAGGCAGCTATGCCGCAAAAGAATAGCGAAGGCAACCAGTTTACTATGCCGTGGCAATCTCCATGGCGTGTTCTGATAATCGGGCATCTGAGTGACATTGTCGAGTCAACTCTTGTTACTGACGTAAGCACCCCATGTAAACTTTCTGAAACTGACTGGATCGTACCCGGCTCATCATCCTGGATTTACTGGGCGAATAATCACGGCACAAAAGACTACCAGAAACTGGTTGAATATGTTGACCTTGCGGCAGAAATGGGCTGGCCATACACTTTGATTGACTGGGAATGGGACCAGATGGGTAACGGCGGAACAATTACTGATATTGTGAAGTATGCCAAAAGCAAAGGAATCAAGCCGCTTATGTGGTACAATTCAGGTACTTCATGGATGGGTCCGACTCCAAACGATAGAATGAATACATCCGAAAGACGTGTAAAAGAATTCGAATGGCTCAATCAGATTGGTGCATATGGTATCAAGGTTGATTTCTTTCCGGGTGATCAGCAGAAAACAATGAATCATTATATCAGTATTCTGGAAGATGCGGCCCGCTATAAGCTGATGGTCAATTTCCACGGCTGCACCCTGCCGAGAGGCTGGACACGAACATACCCGAACCTTATGACTATGGAAGGAGTTTACGGAGCGGAACAATATAATAACGGACGGCGAATGACACCACAGGGCGCAAGTCATAATACAGTTTTGCCTTATACCAGAAATGTCGCAGGCCCGATGGACTATACGCCGGTTGCATTCACAAATTCACAGAATCCGCACACAACAAGTTATGCTCACGAGTTGGCTTTGTCGGTAGTATTCGAATCAGGTATTGTGCATTTTGCCGACCGTCCTTCAGGTTTTACAAGTTTACCTGAAAAAGCGAAAGAATTCCTTCGTAATGTACCGACCGCATGGGACAATACGAAATTATTGGATGGTTACCCGGGACAACTTACTGTGATGGCTCGTCAAA
>CAZMPL010000330.1:0-4051 GCA_964567805.1 uncultured Pirellulales bacterium
TATTTTTTTCTCAATGACAAGAAAAGAAGAATATTGTATAATCTTTCCAGAGATTGAAAGGGATTTATAGATGAATAAAAACAATTTGAGGCAAGAACAAACTAATTCAAAAAGCAAACCATCTCGAAGGAGATTAAAAACAGTTGCTATCTTTTTTATAATAATATTCACTGCTATCATATTTGCTTTGCCGTTTGTTCTCAAATCAATGTACCCTTCAAATAGTGATATCATAATCAAAAATGAAATTGCTAAACAACTCAATAAAGATCCGAATGAGCTAACCAAAAAAGATTTCCTCAAAGTCACCCAGCTTAGTTTTGTAAGCAAAGAACTTTCTGATCTAAGTTTACTTGGAAAATGTATCAATCTCGAGGAACTATCTTTTGAACATTATCGTGATTCTTATTATATACCAAAATGGAATGAAATCCTTTTAAAGTTTCGAATCATGAAACCAGAGTCATTAGAGACAGTAATTGATTTACAGCCGCTTATGAAATTAACAAAACTTAAAATTCTGGAGATTAGCTCTTATCCAATTTACGATCTTGAACCAATAAAAGAACTGATAAACCTTGAATGTCTTTCGATTTATGTAACTGATATTAATAATATAGAACCTGTAAAAGGACTTAAAAACCTTAAAACTCTTTCGGTAGTTTCAACTAAAGTTAAAAGCATAGAACCGATAAAAGAATTGTCAAATCTTAGGGAGCTTACAATTGGACCTATCTTTAACCACAATCTGACTCCTTTGAATGAGTTGGTTAACCTGCAAGAACTAAATCTTAGTAATTCGGATTACATTGATTATGATCTTGAATCCATATCAAATTTAACAAACTTGAAGATACTTGATATTGAGCTTACTGGTGTAACTGATCTTAAACCGATAAAAGCCATTAAAAAACTGGAAGAACTAAGACTGAGCGAAAAACAAACAAAAGACCTTAAGATTTTATTAGAACTGGAAAATCTTAAAACACTCTCCATTTATGGATATAAACGTTTAAATGACCTTGGAAATCATACTATAGAAGAAAGTCGGCCAAATTTCACGATTGATCTCGAATCGGTAAAGAAACTGAAAAGCCTGAAAACACTTATCCTGCATAATGTATATTTTTCACAAAGTCAGAAGAAAGAATTAGAAAAAGCTAATCCTGATTTAGAAATTAGTCATAGTATCTCGAAATAATCTTCCCAAAAGTCCAAAATATCTTGAAAAAAAATATTTTTAAATATCTTTGAAATAACTCATTTCCAACAGCGACAAATCTATTAGTGAAGACCTTAGACAACAGATTTATGACTACAGACAACTGTTAAGTCTTTGTTCTAAAAAGTCTTAAGTCTCTGGTCTTATGTCTTGAGTCTAACTTTTTTTATAAGGAGAAGAACTATGATTACGAAATTATTGTCAAAAGGTGTGTTGATTGCAGTGTTGGTTTTGCTGGTTGGCGGCCTGCTGTTCGGTACAGATGTGATAAGCTACATCAGCAGCACAGTCAAATCAGCCAGAACAGCGGTAAAAGATTCGGTTCCAATCGAATTCGAGCTTAAACGCGCACAAGACCTTTTAGAGGAAATTATCCCCGAAATGCACGCAAATATCCGGCTGATAGCACAGGAAGAAGTAGAAATAGCGGCTCTTAAGACCGATATCACAAAGAGCCAGGAAGCTATGGGAGAGGAAAAAGCGAGAATAACGAAACTCCGCGATTCACTTGATATTCAGAAAGCTTCGTATTCTTTCGGCGATAAGGAATACTCGAGAAGCTATGTAAAGGACGATTTATCAAATCGTTTCGAGAGATATAAAGAAAGCGAAGATGTTCTGGCCGGAAAACAAAAACTTCTTGAAACACGTCAGAAATCACTCGAATCCGCAATGACTATGCTTGAACAGACACGTTCAAGAAAAACTCTGCTCGAAGATAAAATCGAGTCTCTGACAAGCCAGTACAGGCTCGTAAAAGCCGCTTCAGTTGGAACGAATATCAATGTCGATAACAGCAAAATAGCTCAAACGGAAAAACTTATCGCTCAGATTGAAAAACGTCTCGATGTAGCAGAACGCGTTTTAGCACATGAAAGCAAGTTCGTTCAGGATATCCCGGTCGAAGTAGTTCCGGAAGAAGATTTGCTCACACAGGTCGATGAATATTTCAATATCGAAAACACAAGTTATCCTGCGATAGCAAATGACGTTCAATAATCAATTTGTGGAAAAATGATTGATTTTTCGATAGAATAAAGCGTATTGTGATATAGTTAGTTCGAATTACGCAATATTCAGAACGTAGAACGAAAGGATAAGCCGTGCTGATTCTGAAAATAAAACAAGCTGAGACCGCACTCGCCGATTGGCGTCTTGATGAAGCCTTCGAGATAATCAGATCCGAACAAATCAGGCGACATTATCGCGGCCAAAAGCTAATCAGCCGGCTTTCACAGGCTTTAGCAAAAAGAGGACGGGATAATTTCGAAGCCGAAAGACTTCAGGACGCCCTTGCCGATTGCTCGAAAGCGGAAAAGCTCGCGGGAAATATAGATGAGGTTGCGGCTTTAAGAGCGGATATCTGTTCCAGGATGGAACAAAAGCGGATTCAGAATCAGCACAATTCATTGAATCTGGCGCAGGCTAAAAAAAATATTCAGGCAGGCTGGATTTCGGCGGGTGAAAAAATACTTGAAAACGCTAACGAAAATAACAGCCAGGCAAACGTAGTTTTGCAGCAGGCAAATATTGCAAGATTACAGATAGATGAAATAATTGCAAAAGCAGAAAACGCGTTGAAAAACAACAACCTTGAAAATGCGATTGATATAATTCGGCACACTGATATCGCTGACAATAAAAACGAGAAAGTAATTGAAATGGTTTTTAAAATAAAAGTCGAATCGATTGAAAAAATCAAAACTGATTTCAATAACGGCCGTATCGATTTAGCCCGTTCTCTCTGGGAAAAAGTGTCAACCATAGCACAGGGAACGAGTGAAATGTCGGAACTTGGCATTGTATTTAATTATTGTCAGAAAGCATCTGCTCTGCTTGCCGCCGGTAATCCACGACAGGCGGCGGCTTTACTTAAAAAGGTTAAAGTGATTTGCCCGAACGCAAGCTGGCTCAATTCTGTGACAGAGCAATCTTTAAAAGCAGCCGATATGCTCGATGAACTTGCTGCAAGTCCGCTTGGTCTGGACTGTGGAGCATTGTGTCATGGGCATCTTGCCCATGATTCTGCTCTTTATGCATGGGCTGGAAGCCCAAGCCACGAAAGAAAAGTTTCACATGACGAACCTACATCGCCGGGCGTTCCGAACAAGTTTAGCAACAACACGAAAAAGGAATTCTCTCTTTCTTCGAGATTTGTAATGCAGGTTGACGGCGTGGGAAGCTTTCTTGTTTTGCGAGATAACAAAGTAACAATCGGCCCGGTAAGTTCTTCCGTTCAGCCATTGATTGGTCTTATGACGGATCCTAATTTACCGGCAGTTACAATCGAGAGACTTGAGGATGATTACTTTATTCGCTCATCGAGTCCGATTAAAGTAAATGACACGACTGTAACCGATAAACTTCTCGCTGATGGTGACCGTATCGCGTTATCTTCCCGGTGCAGTATGAAATTCCATATTCCTAATCCGGCAAGCACAACCGCGGTTCTTCAGCTCACAGGGACGAGACTGGGACGAGCGGACATTCGCGAGGTCATCCTGATGGGTCGTGACATACTAATCGGGCAAAGCAGAGGACATCACATTACAACCCAGTCACTCGATGAAACAATTACAATGTACGCACAAAATGGAAAACTTATATGTAAGACAAGAGAAAAGGTTCTTGTTGATGATTCCCCGATAAGTTCTTCTGAAGGAATTCCTGTTGACAAACAGGTCAGAATAGGTCAAATATCGTTCGTAATCACAAAAATATAAGTCAGAATTAGAAAAGAGTTGAAAAGTAAAAGGTATCGGAAAGAAAAATGCAGAGATACATGTACAAACATGGTGACCATCCCCTTGAGGGATATACGATTCAGCG
>CAZMPL010000331.1:0-4013 GCA_964567805.1 uncultured Pirellulales bacterium
GAACTGAATTTAGCGGGAATCAGTTCGACACAGAAAGTATTGGAACTCAACGATAAGAAACCATCTGATGTAAACATGCCAAAATTTTCCGGTGACAATCAGCTTTTTACCAAGTGGATTACCCCGATGGTCGAAAAGGGATTTCTCTGGATAGCACTCGATAGAAGTAATAAACTCGGTATGTATGATATTCTTTATATTGACTCGAACGGCGACGGCAGGCTCGATGACGAAGAACCGATAAGGCAATACCGCCTGGAACAAACCAGTTCGTATTTCGGGCCTGTTAAAGTTGTTTTTAAATTGGCGGATGGTCCAACATCTTATCATCTAAATTTTCGATATTACGGCTATGATGATACGAAAAGGTTATATGTTTCCACCGGCTGCTGGTACCAGGGAGAAGTTAATGTAGATAGCCAGAAAAAACGATGCATCTTACTTGATTACAACGCGAACGGGACATTTAATGATAAGTCACTTACTCCTGAAAATTCCGATAGAATTAGAATAAGCAATTCAACAAGTTCTCAGGATACGAGTTTTGTTGGTAATTATATCCAGGTAAACGATAAATACTACGAGCCTGAAATAGCACGCGATGGCGCATTTATAAAATTGGCGGAAGCGAAAGATATTAAATATGGCAAAATTCGTCTTCCTGAAAGCCTGACTGAAATTACTACCGGAGGATTGAACGGCCAATTCAGAATCACTCCCGAAAATGGAATCGGTACATTACCCGTCGGTAAATACCAGGTAAATAACTGGATTGTCAGGCGAGAAGATGAAAAAGGCGAAAAATGGGAACTTGACGGGACACTAAGAGATTCAGGTGCTATTTTTGAAGTCAAAGAATCTGAAGAGATAGCTCTGGAAATTGGTGAACCGATTGTTTCTACTGTTACTTCTTCGTATCGGGAAGGAAGCTACTCGTTCAACCAGCAATTGAAAGGCAAGAACGGAGAACTTATTGAGTTGACTCGTAATGGTTCCAGGCCGTCAGCACCGCAATTGAATATTAAAAATAAAGATGGAACGTATGACAGGACTTATACGTTCTCATATGGTTGAGGCAATACATGCTCGCTCACGTGGCGTGAGCCTTCACGTATAAAGGGACCATTCACCGCGACAATAAATATTGCCGGCCCGTTCAAGATAGAAAGCGAACCGTATAATTTGCCGGAAAGAAAAACGGTTGCTGCCAAGCCTGCCATTGATGTAAAGGTGACATCTGTTGAGCCTAAGCCGACAGACGCCGCTATCCAGACAGCAGTTCAGGAATCTGCAAAGAACGATGTATCGCAAACGACAGAACCGATTGCTCAAACGGGAAAGAATAATCTTTTGCCGACGATATTTGTCTTGTCTATTGTGATCGGATGCGTAGCAATCGTAACAGCTGGTAAAAAAATCAAATAGTTAGCTATTTAGATTTTGTTTTTAGAGCGGCTGAAAATATTTACAATTTTAAGTGCTTTCGGTCCGCAGTTCGTGCATTCGAGGCAGCGTACGCAGCGCAGGTCGTTCGGGCTTTTTTCAGGCTCTATGCCGTATTCGCATAATTTGTGACATCTTTTACAGTCTGTACATCTTTCGATATTGAATTTAAGGAAGAAAGCGGAAGCTTGGTTAAAAAGAGAAAAAATTGCTCCGAGCGGGCATAATATTCTGCACCATGGACGTTTCACGAAAAAGATGGCAATTAAGAATAAAATGAGAATCCCAAGCTTGATTGCATTTGGCCACGCTACAGGCTGGCCTGAAGTTGCTTGGCTAATCATTGCTGGGACGGCTGACTCAATAGCACCGGCGGGGCAAATCCTGCATATAAATAAAGGATGATTTTCGCCGAAGAAATATGGAATTGCCAATACTGTGCCGAATAGAATTACGAAACGAAAATACGTTGTGAATTTTGGAAGGTCAAATTTCGGTGTCGGGATTTTACTAACCAAATCCTGTAGAAAACCGAATGGACAGGCCCAGCCGCAGATTAATGTACCGAATAGTGCGCCCATAAAGATTAAAAGGCCGATTGCTACAAATGGGAAAAGATGCAATGCCCCGAATTGGGCTATAATTCCGATTGGACAGGCAAAAGTCGATAGGGGACACGCGTAGCAATGAAAAACCGGGGAACACATCGTATGTAAACGCAAACCCAATGGATCCAGCCAAACGACAAGAAACGCCGTTTGAATCCACATTCGCCATTCAATAAGTTTTGCAGATAGATTTTTCAATGTATTTTTTTGACTATGGACACCATAGCCGGATATTTAGTGACCTCAGGTAGCACAGGTTGCAGGGGGTTTCTCGCCTACAGCAAATGTCTGGTTTATCCATCCTGACTCATCACGCATAAGACCGCCGATGGAAGCCAGTTTAATCAATTCATACTCATTTTTCTCAATAACTATTTCAATATTGTCTTGCTTCGCCAGTATGTCTGACGCATGAAAGAAAGAGCCATAGCAAAGCAATGCAATTCCGCAAAGGATGAAAAGACTGACAACGATGATTTTAATATGTTTTTTCATTAAAACATTATTCCGAATATAATCAGCTTGCCTTTATGTCCGTATTTTCCAATATTTCAGATTTTTAGCAAATAAAATTTTTATAAATGTTCGCAGAAAATTGACTTTGTCATTCCAGCGGATGGGTGGCAGCCTCAAACGCAGTTTGGGGATGGCCTGGTGCAAGTTATCCATTTATATATGGAAATAAATGGCGGAGGCGAATGGGAATCGAACCCACCCGAGACCTTTTCGGCCTCACACTGGTTTTGAAGACCAGGAGCACCACCAGGCACCAGTCACCTCCACTGGACACTTCAGTTTTTATTTATCTTATTACATTCTACGCCAAAGGTCAATAACCTGATTCGAGCCGCAAAAAGCCTGCCCTGATTAAGGCCGGAATGTAAATTGGCTTTGTTTCGCAAAACAGCGTAGAGCGTACGGCGTAAAGGGATTAGTTTTTACATTTTTTAATTCTCCATTATAGAATTTAGAGTTTAGTGCTTAGTATTTCCCGTCGCAGGCGGTCAAATTGGCTTTGTTTTGCAAACGAGCGTATAGGATTTAGTTTCATATTTCTACTGGCTACTGAATTCAGTATTCTGTATTCTCCTTAAAAATTGGCTTTGTTTTGCAATACAGCGTAGAGCGTTTTGTTTTTCATATTTTATTCTGTTTCTCCCATGGAGCCAAAGTGGCCTGTATTCAGTATTCTGTATTCTTTTTAAATATTTTTGCTTAAATTTCGTTTTTTTTGCCTTTTTTTGCCTCACGCACCTTAGACATCTTCGACAAAGGCGCCAAGCCGCGAAGATTATTTAATTTAATCTTGCCATTTCTTGTTTTCCTTCGTGTAACTTTCCCCTTGGGCCCCATTGGCTCCCAGGGAGATGGCTAAGCTCACGTGTTCTTGCTACTCTGCGAAGTATCGCTACGAAGCACGAGTCGTGGTGAACATTTTTTAATAATGCTTTTTCATTCTGTTTTCTGTGTTCTGTATACTGTATATTATTTTGTTATATATTATACAAACTTTAACCCGAAAAGTCAAGGGAAATAATTCTCACGCAGAGCCGCAGAGAACGCAGAGAAAAAAAATTAGACTAAAGACCTCAAACTCAAAATTAAAAACTAAAATAAAGCCACAGAGGGCACAGAGAAAAGATTATTCCTTTAACTTAAAACTAAAAATTATTTGTAACCGCAGATAACCGCAGATTTGCACAGATTAATAAAAGGTAGGTACCTTGGACTTCATGGGAGGTGTGTTCAACGTACCATTTCAATGATTATTAACTACTGATTAAACAGAAATATTTTCTTTAACTAAAAACTAAAAACTATTTGTAGCCACTGATTTACACGGATTAACACAGATATTTATGCAAACCACTAAAGACTATTAACTGCAACGGCCAGTCACCAGTTTTGGTAGACCCCACGGGCTCCCAGAGAGATGGGTGAGTTTCGGTAGGATGGGCTTCA
>CAZMPL010000332.1:0-3997 GCA_964567805.1 uncultured Pirellulales bacterium
ATCGAAATTCCCACATCCTTGAGTTCCATATAGTCATAACCGCAAACCAGGAAACAGGAATCGTCACCGCCGCATTTAAGCAGAACCATATCTATCATGGAACCAGTTTTATTCTGATAGAAAACAACATTGTTCTCAGAAGCTTTTGTACTGCTATTCGATGCCGGTACTCTTGTAACTGGATAGCACCATCTTCCCTGAATATTCTGCTCGGTTGTGTCACGGGTATAAACAAATGATTTATCCATGAACCTGACCGGCGCAGTCACAAGATTAAATATTGCTTCTGAATAACAACGAGATGGAATCTGGTTCTTAAAGCTGTTAAGCTCTTCAGAACCCTGCAGGGCATTGAATTTATCCTGCGAAAGCTGCCACTCGTAGTCTTTACGTGACTCTTTGCCTGTAATAACAATGGAATTCGACCAGGGAAAGACATCGCATTTCTGCTCAGTCAGGTAATAACCAGTATCCTGATTGTAACATGTTACAATACATTCAAGGGGTAAATGTCTTACCTTGCCCCAGGCTTCCAGGCCGCCTGTATTGTCTATCGCAAGCGAAGCAAATTCAGGCGGCATAGTCACCATCTCGGCCATAGGATCAATAGCCAGAGGACTGTCTTCCTTTTCAATAGTCTTTTCACACCCGGTAAGAACAATGAACATCATTAATGTACAAATTATTTTCATACATATATTATTCATTTTCTTCTAACCTCCAAAATTATTTTTCGTCACATTTTAATTGTGCAAGCTGCTCCATTAATGCGAATTTTCTTTCAACATCATTTTTCGCCAACTTAAGCAATTTGGCTGCAACTTCCGGCTTGGACTGTTTAAGCGCACGATAACGATTTTCACCGTAAACGTATTCTTCGAAATCACCAGTAGGAGTCTTGGAATCAAGCTGCAGAGGATTCTTGCCCTGTTCCGAAAGTCTTGGGTCGAACCTAAATAACGGCCAGTAACCGCATGCGACGGCTTTCTTCTGTTCGTTTAAACCGTTGGTCATATCGATTCCATGCGCTATGCAATGTGAGTACGCAATAATAAGCGATGGTCCCTGGTAACTTTCAGCTTCCATGAAAGCTTTCACAGCCTGATTTGTATTGGCGCCCATAGCGACTTTCGCGACATAAATATTTCCATAAGTCATCGCGAGCAATCCCATGTCTTTCTTCGGTCCGGGTTTACCTGCTGCCGCGAATTGCGCAACTGCTCCTCTCGGAGTCGATTTCGACATTTGGCCGCCTGTGTTCGAATATACTTCTGTATCGAGTATAAGAACATTGACATTTGCACCGCTTGCCAAAACATGGTCAAGTCCGCCGTAACCGATATCGTATGCCCAGCCATCGCCGCCCATTGCCCATACTGATTTGCGAACGAGATAATCTGCCAATTCGAGCAGGTAACTGCATTCCGGGCAACTGTTCTTTTCGCATTGTTTTTTAAGTTCAGCTACGTCAGCTCTTTGCTGTTCGATTGCAACGCTTTCAGGAATATCAGCCAAAGCCGCAACTTTAATCTTGTCGGCCAGTGCCTTATCGACACAACCTTTTTCTGCGACCTGATCCAGAAGCATCAATGCTCTTTCTTTGAATTTATCCACAGTTAAACGCATACCCAAAGTAAATTCTGCATTGTCTTCGAACAAGCTGTTGCACCATGCAGGTCCTCTTCCATCTTCGCGTTTTGTATATGGCGTAGTCGGAAGGTTTCCGCCGTAAATTGACGAGCAGCCTGTCGCGTTTCCAACGTAAAGTCTGTCACCGAATAATTGAGAAAGCAGCTTTACATAAGGTGTTTCGCCGCAGCCGGCACAGGCGCCTGAATACTCGAACAGAGGCTGAATCAACTGGCTGCCTTTAACTGACGCAGCTTTGAAAAGCTTCGGGTCAGTATTCGGAATTGACAGGAAGTAGTTATAATTTTCACGTTCCTGATCTCTGAGAGGTTCCTGATATGACATATTGATAGCTTTGCGTCCGGTTGGCTGTTTGTCAGCGCCCTTTTCCTGGGCAGGACATGCTGTAACACATGCACCGCAGCCTGTGCAGTCTTCCGGAGCGACCTGAACGGTAAATTTCATACCGCTTAATTCCTTGCCTTTTGCGTCAGCACTCTTATATGTGCCTGGTGCGCCCTCGACATATTTCGGATCAAAAGCTTTAATTCTGATAGTAGCATGAGGACATACGAATGAGCATGTGCCGCACTGGATACAAACTTCCGGTTCCCATACAGGAATGTTAACCGCGATATTGCGTTTTTCATATTTTGTTGTTCCGGTCGGGAATTTTCCATCATCAGGCATTTTGCTGACTGGAAGCTGGTCGCCATGAAAAGCCATAAGTTCGGCTGTAACATTTTTCACAAACTCAGGTGCATCATCCGGGACCATCTTGCGCATCTTGATTTTACTTGTCGCTTTCGCCGGCACTTTAACCTGGTAAATCTTGTCGAGAGCCGCGTCAACCGCCGCATTGTTCATATCGACAATCTTCTGTCCTTTCTTGCCGTATGTTTTCTTAATCGCGGTCTTAATCGCGTTAACTGCTATCTCAATATCGATAACCTTACTGATTTTGAAGAACGCGGTCTGCATAATCACGTTGATTCTCGCACCAAGTCCGAGCTCCTCGGCAATTTTAATTGCGTCAATTACATAGAATTTCAGTTTCTTATCGATAATTTGTTTTTGAACCATCTGAGGTAATGTATCCCAGACTTCTTCCGGGCTGTGCATGCTTGTTAAGAGGAATGTGCCGCCTTTTTTGGCAGAGCTCAACATATCGAGCTTCTCAAGAAATGCCGGATTATGACATGCTATAAAATCAGCTTTACTGATAAGATACGGTCTCTTAATTTCTTTATTACCGAATCTCAAGTGCGATACTGTTACAGCGCCGGCTTTCTTTGAGTCATATACAAAATATGCCTGTGCAAAATTATCAGTTTCCTCGCCGATAATTTTAATTGAGTTCTTATTGGCTCCGACTGTTCCGTCCGAACCAAGGCCGTAGAACAAACCTGAAACTACACCTTCATCAGAAACATCGAACGATTCATCGACTTCAAGAGATGTATTTGTTACATCGTCGATAATACCAACGGTAAATTCATATTTCGGTTTCTTAGCATCGAGATTATCGAATACGGCTTTAACCATTGCCGGGGTGAAATCTTTCGAGCCGAGTCCATAACGGCCGCCAACGATTAGCGGGTAGCCGTCAAACCTGGCTTCACCTTTGCCCATAGCTTCACCGACTGCGGTTCTGATATTCATATACAGCGGCTCACCGACCGAACCAGGTTCTTTTGTCCTGTCGAGTACTGCGATTTTCTTTACCGTTTTCGGTAACGCCGCGATGAAATCTGCTACGCTGAAAGGATGGAACAATCTGACTATAACAACGCCGGTTTTTTCACCATTATTATTAAGGTACTCTACTGTTTCCTGTACTGTATCAGCGCCGGAACCCATTATAACAATTACTTTTTCAGCATCAGGTGCGCCGAAATAATCAAACAGGTGATATTGTCTTCCGACTATTTTCGCGAATTTGTTCATTGTTTCCTGAACAATTTTCGGCAATGCCTGATAGTATTTATTTACTGTTTCTCTGCCCTGGAAGTACACATCAGGATTCTGAGCGGTACCAGCCATCATTGGCCTGTCGGGGCTTAAGCCGCGGGCTTTGTGCCTGGCAACTAATTTATCATCAATCATTGCCTTTATATCATCCATTGTGAACTCTTCGACCTTCTGTATTTCATGGCTTGTTCTGAAACCATCGAAGAAATGAAGGAATGGCAAACTCGATGCAAGTGTTGCCTGCTGAGCTATAAGCGCCATATCCATAACTTCCTGAACATTGGCCGAAACAAGCTGAGCAAAACCTGTCTCACGGCAGGTCATTACGTCTGAATGGTCGCCGAAAATCGAAAGGCCCTGGCATGCCAACGAACGTGCTGAAATATGGAACACCGTC
>CAZMPL010000333.1:0-3983 GCA_964567805.1 uncultured Pirellulales bacterium
CTCACTGAGTTCCAAAACTTTCTGTGTCGAACTGATTCCCGCCAAATTCAGTTCCCGCGCGGAGTGATATTGCAGCCATTGTTCATTCTGAGCATATATTTTTACACTGAATGAGCTCCAAAAAATAAAACTCGCCGCGAGCCAAATAAAAATTTTCTTAGCCATCTTCTGGCCTCCAAAATAAGATTCGTAACTCAATTTATAAACGAATCATCTCCATTCATATAGCTTACATTCATAAGGATGGAAAAATCAACAAAATGTAACAGTTTTTTCGTTTTTTTCTTAAAATAAATAAAAAATACCCATATATTTTCTATTTTCGCACTTACTTGGTTATTTTAACTTTTTTCCTCTAACTTTGCCATTATTGAATCAATTTCATCAACGTTCTTCAATCCAAGATAGCCGCATAATCTTTCCCTGTAAAAGGGAATCGCAAATCCCAATATCAGGAAAGGCAGATTAGTAACAAAAAGCAATAACCCAATAATAAATCCGGCCACTGCCACTTCTATCAATACTTGCGCCCGCATATCAGAATTCGTAACCGCACTGCCAATTACAAAAAACACAAACATAGAAATTATTGATAATACAGGCATACATATAACTAACCATAATGTAAAAGCTATCGGATTATATTTTCTTTTACAAAATTTTCCAGCACACACTAATCCCGCAAGTAATGTAATCATAACCAACACAGTTAAAAGGGATATTTGCCCTGCTGTTTTACTGAAAGGCGATAATGAGGTAAAAATGCCTGCCAACAGAACTAAAGACATGACTATTAAACTGAGAACAAATTTTTTCGTGCCGCTTAATTTACTCAACTTATGAGATATTAGCCACAATAAACTAATGCCGATTAATAATGAGTAAAATATTACGTCAAATTCTACTTCATTTGAGGAATTCATCCCGAATAGCTTTTTAAATAGCATCCAGAAGAAATTCAAAATCAATAATGGAATCAGAATATATATTGTCTCGCTCTTTCGGTTATCTTTCAGGATACCGATTGCGAGAATTATCGAAAGCCATGGTAAATAACCAATTACAGAATAATAATACTTCCAGTCATAAATTACTTCTTCATTTTCCTGAGAACCGAGACTTTCAACGTTTGCTGATACCGGCACGATTCTTAATTTTCCGAATACATTTTTGGGTACTCGCCACGAGTACGAACATGTGCCGCCTCAGCCATATCTGAATTTATCTGAAGTGATTAATTTATCACCCTTATAAATCTGAAATTCAGGCGGATTACTCGTATTTGTTGTTTTTCCATATTTTTCGCCGTCTATTCCGATTAATTTATAATTAAAAACGAGATAACGCCCTTTTTTTTCTACTTCAATTATCTGCTTGAGAGGCGTACCTGCTATTAATAAAGCCGGCTTATCTTTTGAGATAGTTATCCATTTATCTTGAGAAATTGGCTTTGTTTTAGTACCAATGGAATATTGATCCTGGTCTGATACTACCAGATTTTTTACAAAGTATTTCCCTATTGGTAACTGAACCACTCCTTCCGGCTTGCCCAAATCCTCCACATTGCCGTCATCTCGTACTAAAATCAGAGAAATGATATGCTTATCCTCGATTTTCAGTTCACCGTATTCAGTATTCGCTTCCTTAGTCAATCCGATTGATGAAAACATGCTGAATATAACGAATGCGAAACAAAGAAATTTATTTTTCGAACTCATATCATCTCCTATAATTAAACATTCCTTTTATATATATAGACGAAATAAAGCAATTTTCGTTACAAAAAATTAAATATTTATACCTGTCAAGTTGGCGTAGAGATACGTTTATTATTGTCAAAAATGGCATTTTGGCAGATTTTAAAAAGCTGCAATTATAAGTGGCAAACCAAATCTTTTTCCGCATAACCTCTTATTATTGCTAGCTTTATATCCATAGCGATTCACGATAAGATTCTAAAAGTTAATGCTGGTATATTATTTGCTAATGTTGTATAAATTATGCAAAAATTAACAATAGAAACTTTTATAAGCCTGAATTTTTAAGGAGGCATGTAATTATGGCAGTCAAAGAATTGGCATTTGAGTCAGAAGCACGAGCCAGTCTGCTTGCAGGAGTTGAAAAGCTCGCAGCAGCCGTAAGAGTAACCCTTGGCCCACGCGGTCGAAACGCGGTAATCGATAAAGGCTGGGGCGGACCTACTGTAACAAAGGATGGCGTAACAGTAGCAGAAGAAATTGACCTTATTGACAAGAACGAGAATCTCGGTGCTAAATTGGTAAAAGAAGCAGCGAGCAAAACCTCGAAAATCGCCGGCGACGGCACAACAACCGCTACGGTTTTAACAGAAGCTCTCTTTAAAGAAGCCTGCAAGAACCTCGCAGCCGGAGCAGATGCAATGGCTCTTAATCGCGGTATGCAGAAAGCCGCTAAAGCAGTTTCAGAAAAACTCGCCAAGCTCGCGAAACCAATCAATATTGAAAAATTGAACGATATCATCAACATAGCAACGATTTCTGCGAATAATGATGTTGAAATTGGAAAGAAAATGGCTGAAGCATTCCAAAAAGTCGGCAAAGACGGCGTAATCTCAGTTGAAGAAGGAAAAAGCTTCGAGACAACTATAGATTTCGTCGAGGGTATGCAGTTTGACCGCGGCTATCTTTCTCCTCATTTCGCGACAGATAAAGAAAATATGGTTTGTGAACTGAAAAAACCATTTATTCTTATTCACGAAGATAAAATCAGCAGTGTAACAAAACTGATTCCTATACTGGAAAAAGTCGCAAAAATTAAAAAACCTCTTTTGATTATTGCAGAAGATGTAGAAAGCGAAGCACTTGCAACTCTGGTAGTAAACAAGCTCAAAGGTATAATTGAAGTCGCGGCAGTAAAAGCTCCAGGCTATGGCGACAGAAGAAAAGCTATGCTTCAGGATATCGCGGTTTTGACTGGTGCAGAACCAGTATTCAAAGACCTTGGTATTGATGTAGAAAATATCGGAATCAAGCAGCTTGGACAGGCCAAAAAAATTACTATTGATAACGATAAGACAATCATTATCGAAGGAGCAGGCAGCCAGGAAGCTATCAATGCAAGAATTAACCAAATAAAGGATGAAATTAAAAATACAACAAGCGACTATGATCGTGAAAAACTTCAGGAAAGACTTGCAAAACTTACCGGCGGCGTAGCACAAATCAACGTTGGCGCAGCCAGTGAAGCCGAAATGAAAGAAATCAAAGCCAGAATCGAAGATGCACTTCATGCTACAAGAGCCGCTATCGAAGAAGGTATCGTCCCCGGCGGCGGTGTTGCTCTTATTCGTTCTGCGGATGCTATCAAAAGCTTAAAGCTCGAAGGCGACGAAAAAACCGGTGCAGATATTCTCGCAAAAGCGCTGACAATGCCCTGCTACTATATAGCTGATAACGCAGGCGCAACTCCGAACCTTGTAATAAGCAAAATCGCAGAGGGTAAAGGCGGCTTTGGTTATAATGCAAACACTGACACTTATGAAGACCTGATTGAAGCCGGCATAATCGATCCTGCCAAAGTAACCAGAATCGCATTGCAAAACTCTGTTAGCATTGCTGGATTACTTTTAACTACCGACTGTCTCATAACAGAAAAACCAAAAGAAAAAGATGATATGCCAATGCCTCCAGGCGGAATGGACCCCGGAATGGGCATGGGTGGAATGGGAGGTATGGGCGGCATGGGCATGATGTAATCCGTCCCACGAAAAATATTTAATGTAACTTTTTAATAATGTTTATAAATAAATAGCAAACTATATAACAAATATAAAGACAAGGAGTGAGTTATGAAACTTAATCCACTGGATGATAGAATTGTAATAAAGCAATCAGAAGCAGAAGAAAAAACAAGCGGCGGAATTATTCTTCCGGATTCCGCTAAGGAAAAACCACATATCGGTAAAGTTGTAGCTGTCGGTCCCGGTAAACTTCTCAATGACGGCA
>CAZMPL010000334.1:0-3983 GCA_964567805.1 uncultured Pirellulales bacterium
ATTTCCCCTATAGAATAAGCAAAAAACGAAAGATTTCTCTGAGCCGTAATTCTCGAATCCAGGAGTTTCAGCGAACCAGCGGCCGCGTTCCTCGGATTGGCAAACAAAGGCTCACCCGCTTCAGCCTTCAACCTGTTTAATTCGTCAAACGAACTCGTAGGCATATATACTTCGCCGCGAACCTCGATTACTTTGGGAAAAGTAGTTGAAGATTCAAATAGGTTCGTCTCTCGTCTATCGTCCTTCTTCCGTCGTGTGTTGAGAGACGAGGGAGGTGGGACGATGGACGATTTATCGGTTAAGACGAGCGGTATAGCTTTTATCGTTCTGATATTCGCGGTGACATTATCGCCTGTTTCGCCGTTGCCTCTTGTCGCTCCTGTCACGAGTCTGCCATTTTCGTAACGCAGACTTACCGCAAGACCATCTATTTTCAATTCGACTACATAATCATAATCATCGTGACCAAGCTGCTTTTTTATCCTCTCATCGAACGCTTTCAATTCATCCGCGTTATAAGTATTATCCATACTGAGCATAGGAACAGAATGCATAACGGTCTCGAATCCCTCCAGCGGCTGACCTGAAACGCGCTGCGTAGGTGAATCCAGCGTAATTAATTCAGGATGCTCTTTCTCAAGCTCCTTTAATTGCGCAAAAAGCTTATCATATTCCTGGTCGGAAATCTTCGGCAGAGCGAGAACATAATACAAATAATCATGCTCCCGAATCTGCTCACGTAACTGCTCAATTTTTTTGTTTATTTCTTTACTCATAAGCATTTGATCATTTCGGTGATATCAACGAAATGATCTTTGGTACGGTGAAAACTATTAAAACAGGCGGTTTTGGCCTTCTCACGAATCTGCTCAATTTTCTTGTTAACATCTTTACTCATACGCCGCTAATTGTATATCTTTTTTAAGAAAAATTAAATCTAAATTTCTGATAACCGTTCACAGATAATTTGACTTTGTCATTCCCGCGAAGGCGGGAATCCATATTCGCTTATTTTCTGGATTCCGCAACAAGTGCGGAATGACAATTAAGCATTTTTCACATAAAAATAGAAAAAAAATGGTTTTCTGTGAACGTTTACAATTTCAAAGTGTTTTTATAAGCAATTTCGGTGGGGCAAGCCCCACCCTACGAAAAGGCAGGAATTATTTTTTATTATCCATGAGCCGTTTAAACTTTTCCGGTATTTTCGTTTCGAAGGTCATTTGGCGGCCGTCAACGGGATGTTTGAAGGAAAGCGACCTTGAGTGCAATGCAAGATTAGCATCCTTATCTTTTTCATTTCCATACTTGCGGTCGCCAACGATTGGGTGTCCCTTATCCGCCATATGCACACGTATCTGGTTTTTCCTGCCGGTTAAAAGAGTAACTTCGACAAGACTTAGCCGCTCTGTCTCTTTAAGAACTTTGTAAGCGGTATGTGCGATTTTTCCTTTTTTCGTGTCTTTAGTCGAATAGACTGTCAGCGCATTGTTCTCGGCCAGGTACGATGTAATAACTCCCTCTTTCGGATTCAGCCGACCATGAACTACCGTGATATATTTCTTTTCCGTTTCTTTCCAGTTTGCCTGTAACTGGTCCTTGATTTCTTCGCTTTTCGCAAAGATAAGAAGTCCCGAAGTCCACTGGTCCAGCCTGTGAACCGTAAAAACCTGCTTGCGCGAATTCGAATTACCCTTTCGTATATACTCGGTAAGAATATAATTAGCCGTCCTTGTTTTATTAGTAGCTGTCCCGACCGTTAGCAATCCAGCGGACTTATCCACAACAAGAAGATAGTCGTCTTCATATACTATCTTCAATCCTTTTGGCTGATATTTTTTCTTAACCATATAAATTATCAGAATGGATACTCTCCAAAAACCATTACTTTAAATATTCGTCATCTATGCCACGTGCGTATTCTAATAATTTAAGTACATGTACTTCAGCAGAATCAGCATATGCACGTGCATCTTGAGAATTCATGTTGTTTTCGGATTTTTTACTAAAATATCCTTCAAGTTTTTCCAGAGGATACAATGAGTCTCGAATCTCATGATTTATAGAAATATCTTCTATGCCTCTTTCTTTAAATCCTTCTTGAAAATTATGAATGGCTTTAGTTAAAGTTTCAATATGATGCAATGCTAAATCTATTTTACTTTCTCGTCCTATTCTTTGACCTTCTGATTCTTTTGTCTTTTTAGCATCGATAATATTTATAGCCTCAAATATTTTGCCTATGCAATATTGAGAATCTTCTGGAAAACAACCAATGAATTTATTCTGCATATATTTATCCTTATGCTCCTGCTCAATAGATATCATTTTTTCAATTACCTGTTGAAGTAAAAGACACAATGAATGATTTTGTTTTTCGATGCAATCCGAAATATTATAAAATTTTTTACTGAAAATACCATTTTCTGTAAAACTGAACAATTGAATAGAATCATCTTCATTTATTATGCTGTGAGTATTATTACTTCTATCCCTTGAAGGGTGGCCAATCCCTTTATTACGTAATTGTCTAACTTTATATAATTCAGGATATTTGTTTTCAAATTCGGCATCTTTAAATTTAGGAAATTCAATGCCAATCGACTCACATAAATTTGATATAGAATCTTGTTGAACATAAAGAGCTTGAAAAAGACCATAAATAATTAAATTGTCGAGGCCAAAATCTTTGATATCATCTTTAAAAGAGCTAAAGGAATCCACTGCCATTTGAGTAGATTCGATTGCATCAAGACTTCCACACATTAAGTTCCAACTTTTCTGATTTTTTAATAATATGCTCTTTAGAATACGCTTATTTGTTAGTTCCCTTATTTTGGAAATATTTTCTTTCATTAATCACCACACAATTTTCAACCAGTTACATTTTGTAACCGTTTCATTTTCTTCTTTATTTTACATAAGCATCTTCTATTTTCAGTCGGTGACTATTTGACACCGACTTGATTTTTCCCTTTCAATCGTCGACAAATTGTCGACAGTTCACTCTTTTTATTCGAGAATTATTATATCCGTAAAAAATGAACAAACAAGGGGAAACTAAGTGTCTTATATTTCTGGATAACCACCCATTCAGCTTCGTTCAGAATGACAACATTTCCGCATGTGTTATTTTATGATTCCTTTGAGGTAGCCGAGGGCGTGGGCCATGCCGGCGTGCCATGAATCGGCACAGTTCATTTGTGGAGTGTGATCGGGGATTAGCAAGCCGTTATAGTTGTTTTGCTGTAAGATATCGACAATTCTGCGCATATCCAAATCGCCATCGTCTATGAAGGTTTCATAATATTGAGGGACCTTTCCGTGAACGTTTCTGATATGGACATACGCGACTCGATTCTGTTTGCTGAAAGTATCGAGTGCTTCGTAAACGTTACCTTCGGACATTTCAGCAAGCGTGCCAAGACATAATTCGAACTGGTTATTCGGGCTGGAATTAATTTTGATAACCCGCTCGTACATCGCTGGCTGATAGACCAAACGAGGTTGTTTGCGCAAGAAAGGCAATGGCGGGTCATCTGGATGAAGTGCCATTATCACATTCGATTCTTTCGCGACCGGTAAAATTTCGTTAAGAAAATTTTCGTATCTCGACCATAATTCTTCGTGAGTAATTTCCGGTAAGAAACCTTTTTTCGCTTTGGTATCATAAACCATGTTCCATACCATGCCGTTAGGTATCGGGGAATCATCGCCGCCGTTTATGCCGACTGAAAGCGCCTGGCCGCGGGCGAACGGGCCCGTGATTCGGCCGCAAACTCCTGCTATGCTGAAATTGTAACCCATGATTGGAATTTTCGCTTTACCGACTGTGCGGATAATTGTTTTTACGTTTTCAAGCTGCTCCTTTTTTTTCGGGCCGTCCAGTAGAACATCGTACCAGTGAGCCGGGTCGAAATTTTCTATCGCTTCAAGTTCGAGGCCCGCATCGTTTATTTCTTTTTTGATTTGCAATAGTTCGT
>CAZMPL010000335.1:0-3977 GCA_964567805.1 uncultured Pirellulales bacterium
GCAGTCGCGGATGCAATTGTCACGAAAGCAAATACTGATGTATATGGTCGAACTTTAGGGACAAAATATTACTGGGGTTGCAACGGCGGTTTGGGCAGGCAGGCACTTAATTTGAATATCGCAGACAAAATTGAGCATAAGGAGGAATATAAAAATGCGATGCTCGATATAGTAGGGCAATTGTTCGGAAGAAATTCGTATGGCCGCTCTTTTGTGACTGGGCTGGGATATAATCCTCCTATGCATCCGCACGACAGGCGTTCGGGAGCGGACGGTATCGAAGCTCCATGGCCGGGCTATGTCGTGGGTGGTGGTCAAAATGCTGCGAACTGGCTGGATGATCAGGAAAGCTACCAGACTAACGAAATAGCAATTAACTGGCAGGCCGGGCTGGTTTATGCTCTTGCAGCGTTTGCGAATGGTAAATAGAAAATCTGCATGATAAGACAAAAAATGCGTTTTTGAATTGAAAATCAACAAAAATGCTGGTTTTTATCATTTTAAAATGCAGCGGCTCTCAAATTTATATCCATTCAAATTTTCGATTTTAATGAAAATTTAAAATAGCTAACTTGATTTTTCTGTTAATTTATGAAAATTAAAGGTATTATACCTCTCCTAAGTTCTTTCATTAAATATGTTTATGTGATGTAAGTTTATTTAAGGTTAAATATTTATATATAAACAGGTTTTCAGAAATAATTATGCAATACATTCGACCTGCATTTCGTCTTAATATTCGTCATGAATACAGAAAAAATATGCGCATTTTTAATGAACTACTCTTGGTAAGAGCAAAAAATATGAATTGCTCTTCAATTTTCAGTTGTTATTTTAAGTATTGAGTTTCTGTTTTTGCAGCTATGGTTAGCAATTGCAGAAGGAATTTCGTTATATACCTTTGTTTGAAAGATAGAATATGAATGAAATTAGTTTAGACCAGCAGGAAAATTCACTTACTTCGAATAAATTTCTTCCTGCAATCCTCCTGTTATTTTTCGGAAGTGGTTGTGCCGCATTGATTTATGAAATCGTCTGGTTCCAGCTTCTTCAGTTAATGATAGGTTCTTCAGCGGTGTCTCTTGGCGTTTTGCTTGGAATCTATATGGGTGGAATGTGTCTGGGCAGCCTTGCGTTTCCAAGAATCGTATCGGCAAAACGAAATCCTCTCAGAGCTTATGCCACACTTGAATTTTTAATTGGTCTGTGCGGCGTAGGTGTTTTGTTCGCTATTCCATATATAGACAAATTTTATATCAGTCACGCCCAGGCCGGCTTTATGGGTGTTTTCATGCGTGGTGCGGTTTGTGCAATGTGCCTGCTTCCTCCGACTTTCCTGATGGGAGCGACTTTGCCTGCTATCGCAAGATGGGTCGAAAGCACTCCAAAAGGTGTTTCGTGGCTTGGTATTTTCTATGCTGGAAATACCATCGGCGCCGTTTTCGGTTGTCTTTTAACTGGTTTTTACCTGCTTAGAGTACATGATATTTATATCGCAACATATACCGCACTCGGATTCAATTTGTTTGTTTTTATTATGGGTCTTATTCTTGCTGGAGCGGCTGAATATAAAATTCAGAATCAGAGTATCGATAACAGTATAGCTGCTAAGACGCAAGGTTCAGGTTTTGTTTATCTGATAATTGCATTATCGGGATTTACCGCTCTGGGCGCCGAAGTAGTCTGGACAAGACTTCTTTCTCTTATGCTTGGCGCAACGGTTTATTCATTCTCCATAATATTAGCTGTATTTCTTGTCGGTCTTGGAATTGGAAGCAGTGTAGGCGCTTTGATAGCAGGTTCTTCACGCAGGCCGCGAGCAGCTTTGGGAATTTGCCAGCTTCTTTTGTGTGCGGCGGTTGGCTGGACGGCCTACATGGTGACTCAGTCAATTCCATACTGGCCGATTGATCCAATGTTAAAATCGAGTGTCACTAATCCATGGTTTACTTTCCAGCTTGATATATTAAGAAGTCTCTGGGCGATATTACCTTCGTCATTCTTATGGGGAGCGAGTTTCCCGATAGCTTTAGCGGCTGTCGCCGGTCCCGGCCGTGATACAGGTAAAGTTGTTGGCGGAGTTTATGCTTCCAATACAGTCGGCGCTATTTTCGGTTCACTGGCGTTCAGTATGTTTATTGTTCCGAATTATGGTACACAGAATGCACAAAGAATAATTATGGTAATTGCGGCTGTTGCATCTTTTATTATGCTTTTACCATCTTTTTCTCCATTTGGTACAGTAAATGGAAAACCCAAAACCGCATTTGCTCAATTTTTCGGAGCGGCGTCACTGATTGTGTCACTGGCTATAGTTGTTTTGCTGGTCATAACAGTGAAAGTTATTCCATGGGGAGTAATCGCATACGGCCGATTTACCGCGACAATGGGTGATACGCTTGTACCAGGCTTTAAAACTATTAAAGAAATAGAAGATGAAGGTAAACCTGGTAAAACATATTGTATTTATGCAGGTGAAGGTAAAAATGTTTCAATTGCCGTCTCAAGAACAGCAGATGGATTACAATGCTTTCACGGTGCAGGTAAAGTTCAGGCATCGAACCAGCCGCTTGATATGAAATTGCAGAGAATGCTCGGTCATATTTGCGCATTGACTAATAAAGACCCGAACGCGGTTCTCGTTGTTGCCTGTGGAGCGGGTGTAACCGCCGGTTCATTCGTGCCGCATCCTGAAGTAAAAGAAATTACAATAGTTGATATCGAGCCTCTTGTGCCGGAAAAAGTTGCTCCTCGCTTTGCATCAGAAAATTTCGATGTAGTCAACAGCCCGAAAACAACTGTAGTTATTGACGACGGCAGACATTTCATTCACACAACAAAGAAGAAATTCGATGTAATTACTTCTGACCCGATTGATCCATGGGTAAAAGGTTGTGCCGCTCTTAACACAGTAGAGTATTATCAAATGTGTTACGACCATCTCAACGAAGGTGGTGTAATGGCACTCTGGATGCCTTTCTATGAAAGCAGCAATGATACTGTAAAAAGTCTTATTACTACATTCTTCAAAGTATTCCCTGACGCAATCGTCTGGAGTAATGATGATTACGGCAGCGGCTATGACGCTGTTCTTTTCGGCCAGAAAGGCGGAACAGTAATTAACATTGATGAATTAAAGGCAAAACTCAGTGACGAAGCACATAGACCTGTAAGAGAATCAATGGAATTTGTTGGATTTAAAGATGTTGAGGATTTACTCGCAAGTTATGCCGGACAGGCCAGTGACATGGTCGAATGGAGTAAAGGAGCTGAGATAAACTGGGACAAGAATCTGAGACTGCAGTATATCGCCGGTATGTGGCTTAACTCTTATATCGAAGGTGATATTTTGAACAACATGCTTAAATATTACAGATTCCCAGATAATATTTTCAAAGGCTCAGAAGAGTCCATAGCGTCACTCAAGCAAAAGCTCGCGGCGGTTGGCAGAGTTGAAAAGAACGAAACAGAAACCCTTAACTAATACAGGTTTTTTTAATGAACTTAGATAATCTCGAACAGCGTGGAAATTTGAATTCATCGAATCAGTATTTTCCATTAATTCTTATATTGTTTTTCGGAAGCGGCTGCGCGGCGCTTATTTACGAAGTTGTTTGGTTTCAGTTATTACAGCTTGTAATCGGTTCTTCGGCCGTTTCTATCGGTGTACTTCTTGGTACATATATGGGCGGAATGTGTCTTGGAAGCCTCGCGTTTCCACGGATTGTTTCGGAGAAACGCAATCCTCTTCGAACTTATGCTGTGATTGAGCTTTTAATTGGTATAATAGGAGTTGCTGTTTTATTTGGTGTGCCTCATGTCAATAAATTATATCTTGAGTTTCTTGGACATGGTTTATCGAGCGTTCTTCTTCGTGGTGTAATCTGTGCTATGTGCTTACTGCCGCCAACGTTTTTAATGGGAGCGACTTTGCCCGCTATCGCACGCTGGGTCGAATCGACTCCGAAGGGCGTTTC
>CAZMPL010000336.1:0-3943 GCA_964567805.1 uncultured Pirellulales bacterium
TTTGTAATGTCACGAAAACTCCATACTCTTCCGACTATTTCATTGTCTATCTTTCGCGGCTGAGAATATCTCTCATAAATCCTGCCATCCTTAAATTCCAATATATCATACGATGACTCTTCAGGATGAGAGTATAATCTATTTACTTTAGGAACTTCTTTTTCCGAATTTAAAAACTGATTCAATACATACTTTAATAACTTCTCATCCTCTTTGTCCCCTATCTTCATTTCCGGGAGATTCCAGAGCTGAAGAAACTTCTTATTGTAACTTTGAAAATTTCCATTTAAATCAACCACAAGAATCCCATCGGCTGTCGATTCAAGTGTCGCTGTATATAGTGACAAAGTCTTTTTTATTTCATTTTCTGCTCTTTTCTTCTCATCTATATTTTCAATCATCTCGATAAATCCTTTTATCTGACCATCAGGATTGAAAATTGGAATAGCACGATTTCTAACATATATACGAGAACCATCATCGAGAACAGCTTGTGTTTCAACTTCAGATGGAATACCAGTAGCCATTGCTATTTTACCGGGACAATGCGGACATAATTCTTCACGTTTTTCAAATTCCATGAAACAATATTTACCAACAAATTCGTTCGAAGGTTTTTGAAATAATTTGCAGAACATCGAGTTCGTTAATACTATTTTATAATTGGTATCAACTACAGTAATACCTAAAATAGAATCGTTCATAAGTGCATCATAGAACTCGTTTATATCCCATGCCGGAGTACCAGTGGTAGGGTCAAATGATTTGTCATTTTCAATTTTTTTGTTTATATCAAAATGCATCTTTATAACTCTAAATCATTAAACTGCCAAAAAAGATTAGACTGAATATCGACAATCCTTATTCTGCTCTTAACGAATGATTTAGCAATTTGTTAGTTTTGTGTCAGTACGTCCTATATATTCTATAAGTAAATGCTTACAACTTGTTTTTAAAACGCCTAATATAAAAAATTGAAAAATGTTTAAAAAACACTCCCGCCGAATTCTTTTTAGAATCCTCTGTTAGACCGATAATATTTATGAAATGAGATTCGATTTAAATTTTAAATAAATCAATCTTCTTTAGCTGGTGCAACACAATATATATAAACCAGCGGCTTAGAACCTGTATTTACAATATTGTGATCTGTATGGGGTGGAATATAAGAAATTTTACCAACACCGACTTCATGTTTTTCATTCTGACCAATAATAGCTTCACCATTACCTGCAAGAAATATCAACATTTCCTCATTCGCTTTTGTACTGTGCTGGCCGCATTCCTTACCAGGCTCCAGATATACCCTTCCAGACCTCATACCGCAGGTTTGAGGCTCTCCGCCTAATAGCTTTTGATATTCAGGATTATTGTTCAATTTTTCAATAAATACTTTTTTTGACGAAGCCATATAGTCTCCAAAACTTTAATATTACAATAAAAAGTGCATTTTCATAAATATTTTCTTTTTTGTCAATAATTTTTATTGACAAAGTAGCACGAAACTGTTATTTTTATGCGCAGTAGTAAGTTTTTAATATTTTTATGCGTTTTTTTTATGGAGGTTGTGAAAGTGGAAAAATTATTATTTGTAACGACTATATTATGTTTAGTTTGCAATAATTTTGCAAAAGCTGAAGAAGCGACTGTTGCTGATGTAACCCATTCACAGTTTCAGGCTGTAGATGCTACAGGAGAGCATACCTATACTGCAGGGAATTCTCAAAAAGTATCAATTGAAGGAATTCTTCTTCATAATCCCGCT
Organism: uncultured Pirellulales bacterium; assembly: GCA_964567805.1. Lineage (GTDB taxonomy): Bacteria > Planctomycetota > Phycisphaerae > Sedimentisphaerales > Anaerobacaceae > JAFGPS01. Next base: position 1,766 of record CAZMPL010000336.1, read on the forward strand.
GAAATGCTGGACCCGACTCCTGACGATACAGTTACCCAAACCTATAACCTTAGTGCACAATGGCAGTTTTTCTTTCAAGGCGAAGGCCAGGACCATTCAGGTACGGCGGTTTTTCTCGCACAGCGATATGACAATATGCCTTGGGTAACTACTGGTGGGTATTCAAATTATGAATTTATCAATGAGCTTAATCGTCTCAACGCTGCTAAATTCGCACCAGGTGACAGAATCAGAGTTACAGGCTACTTCCTTTCTTACAAAGGGAAAAACAATATAAATGAACAGCACATTAAAAATCCAGAATACGATTTTACCATTGAACTGGTAGAAAAAGGCGCTGGATTACCAAGACCGGAACTGGTAACACTGGATGAATTAAAAGACGAATCGGATAATTTCATTTTCGACCAATCGAGACTTTTCGGCTGCGAATATTACCAGAGCAGATTGATAAAAATCAAAGATGTAAATTTTGTCGATCCGATAGCTGCAACGGAAAACTGGAAACCGAGCGGAGAGTTTCTGGTTACCGATGGAGTTAAAACTTTTCCGATTAAATTAGGACGGGGCAATGGAATATACGCCGGCTCGAATAACCTGACTGAACATTTCGATGTAATTGGAATTTTAGATCAGGAAAGCGCAAGCAAGACCGGTAATTATAGATTATATGTAATGAATTATGATGGAAATGGAAACGTATTGGCAAGTACAGAACATCGCAGAGCAGATAAGCCCGGCGACCTTGATTTAGATGGTACTGTCAATGACAAAGACGTTCTAAAACTCCTTGAGGACTATATTAAATAAAACTGGAAACATGGAAGGATTTTATTGAAACGCGCTTTTACTTTAATTGAATTACTGGTTGTTATAGCAATTATTACTGTGCTCATGGGATTATTGTTCCCGGTTGCAAGTAAAGCGCGCCTTCAGGTTAAAGTTTTAGCCGTAAATGCCGAGCTAAGAGATATAGGTCTCGCGCTTGAGACCTATTCTCTTGATTATAGTGACAAGTATCCCCCAACACGAGTTGATTGTGCTCTGGGGGATCACTTTTATCAGCTTCCTATAGAATTAGTCGAAGGTAAATATCTTCCCAAGCCGAAACAGGATAGTGACATGGCCGCGGGCATAGAGGATAGATTCAATCGCGGATACACTTATAAATATCGTTCGGTCGGGACTTTGATTTACAATAGAACAACCGTCGAAAAAGAAGGTGCTTATATATGGGTTCCTGATAATTTTCCATACGAACAATCAGAAGAGGGAAGCAATTATTACAGCTTGAAAGATTCACCTGTAAGCTGGGTTCTTTACAGCCAGGGACCGAATTTTGATTTGAGAAAAATGAAAGATGAAAAATATCCGGTCCCTAAAAAAACATGGTATAATCCAGCAGCAAACAGCGGCGTTATTGTAAGAATGCGTCTTAAAAACGGCAACCAGATTGGTACTTTCGAAAAGTAATTAAATGAAAAAAATATTTTCTTCATACATATCAGCATTGATAATTCTCGCAGGTTTTTCACTTTCAGGCTGTACAAATAAAAATAATCAGACAAATAAATCTGAAATTGCGGTTACAAATTCATATCTGCAATGTGCCGTTAAAGATATTTGCGGCGATGATAATGTTTTTTGCCTTGCGCCCCCTGGAATGTGCCCGGGACATTTCGATATATCCCCTTCGCAGGTTAACCAGCTTGGCAAATGCAAAATGCTTCTCTTGTTCGATTTTCAGAGCAAAGTCGAAAGCTCATTAGCGGGTTTGAAAGATAAAGGACTAAAAACAATTTCAATAAAATCTTATCCAGGAATGTGCATACCGCAGGTATATCTTGATACATGCGAAGAAATCTGCAATGTGCTTTCTGCAGAGTATCCGGATAAAAAAGATTTATTCGGGCAAAGATTAAATCTCGTTCGTGAGCGTATGCAAAAACTCAGTACAGATTTGCAGGCAAAAATAAAAGATTCAGGACTTTCTTCCGTGCTGGTTCTTGCATCGGGTCACCAGGCGGAATTCGCGAACTGGCTCGGGCTTGAGACAGTAGCGAAATTTTCCGGCAGCGATTCGGAAACACCCGGCAATATTAACAACTGTCTTAATATAGCCAAACAGAATGATGTGAAATTTATCATTGCCAACAAACAGGAAGGGACATATCTCGC
>CAZMPL010000337.1:0-3926 GCA_964567805.1 uncultured Pirellulales bacterium
TTATTATCATTACACTGCTTTGGGTAAACCTGTCACGATTATTCCCCGGTATGCACAGTTACGGCACAAGCTAAAGCAATTAATTATTTGCCATGCTTTTATCTTTCGTCAGGCAAAGCAGATAGCTATCCTCTGCATGTCCTGTATCAACAGAACCATCTACAAAAACTATATTCGCTACACCGGAATTTCGATCACCACCATGCATTCGATGATAAGTTGCGAGGCAATCGATTGGATTATTTTTTGGTCCAGTCCAGAAGATATTATTATTCAGTGCATAATTGCTAAGTGTAACAGTTACCGGTTCCGGCGGATTTTTAATTATCCACAAGTTTTCCTCAGTAAAGAATAATACTTTGGAAGGCTGTTTTACTTCTGTCTCTTTTGTGACAGATTCAGCGGAACTTCCACCTCCACTGAGAAAATTGTTCATACTATAACAATATTGTGGATTAACCGGTATCGATTTATTGTGATCTTTATGACTTGCTCCATAACTTTTCCCAAGCGAATAAAACTTCCCGCACATATGCACATCCATACTCTTCATGTAATACCAGAATACTCCATCAGGTTTTTTAGAGGCATCATGCCAGTCACAAGGATTTATAAAGTTAGTACCTTTTACACCTGTAGTGTACAACCATTTTGCAGGGTCGGGGAATTTCTGGTTGTAATCATTAAGATACATGGCACCAGACATACCATATTGCTTAAGATTAGACCTGCAAACAAGCTCCCTTGCCTGCTCTTTAACTTTTTGTAAAGCGGGCATGAGAATCCCCATTAATACGGCGATAATAGCAATAACAACCAGCAATTCAATCAGCGTAAAACCTCTACTTGTCTTCATAAAATTACCTCCGTTAATCTAATATTTTCAGTTCATATTTTTCTCTTTACAGATATCGAATTATAGCGGTAAAACTGAAAACAATTTCTTAATATGATAATTTCTGTATATAAAAAAGATTTTCCCTGCTGTTGTTATTGGAATATAAAAGAACTGCTATAAGTTTTATAATAACAAAATTGTCCTTAAAAAACAATTATTTTCCCTAAATAAAAAAAATAATTATAAGGATAAATCAGCCTGGAATGTTCTTTACCAGCGAAATATCTCCGGTTACCGCTGCTTTAAATACCGGAAGCATATATTCATCGACCATATGTTCAGTAAGAGGAATTGGCATGTTTTGCAGTTTCATCTTCAATTGAGGATTCTTTGCCGCTTTTACCGCACGATTGATATGCTCATCACTAAAACCTTCAATTGTATCAAGATGAGTCGGCATTCCAATTCTCGCCGCAAATTCAAACATAGCTTCAGCGACAGCAATACCCAGGAATCGTCCATGCAAAGAGTCCAAATCCACTATTATTAATCCGGCATGTTCGAATATTCTTCCAATCAACCTGAGAGGCTTTTCGATAGCCGGTGCGAAAAAGACTGTATAATACGGATTCATAATAGCGCACGCTCGACCATGCGGCAGAATATCAACAAGCGAGAAACTGCTCAAATGCCCCCCATTCGTTCCGCCAATCATAATCGCATAGCCGCCTAAATCAGTCGCCAGGCAAAGAGCTTCTCTTGCCTGTTGTGACTTTGGATTATCAAGAGCAGCAGGCAAATATTTCAGCACAAGTGACATGCAAGTCTCTGCAATCTGTGCCGCAAGAGTATAATAATTTTTGTTAATTGAGCCGTATAATACTTCAAGAGCATGTGCAAAACCATCCATTGCACCATCAATAGTAAGATTCGGGCCGGCATCAAGCGTAGTGTTATAGTCAAACATCGCCCGGACAGGAATAATCGAGTCATCGACTATTAACTTTTTCTGGCCGGTTGATAAATCTGTAATATTAGCATATTTTGTAAGATGAGAAGCTGAACCTGAAAGAGTTTGAATCGCAATATGAGGCAATAAAGATTTGCCGTTTTCAGATAGAGCCGCAGTCACAAGGCCGGTCCCAAAATAATCTTCGATATTTCCGCCAAGAGCATTCAGAACGATAGCGGCTTTTGTCGTATCTATAGTACTCCCGCCGCCAAAACTTATTACCATATCAGGATTAGCCTGCTTTACTTCTTGGGCAATCCGATACAAATCTTCTTTGGGGCTGTTCGGACGAGAACCTTTTATCTGCGCAGCGAGTTCGATTTGTGATTGGGCAAGTGACTTAGATATTGTTTCCACCGCTTCATTACTGCCATTGAATGTCCCTCGCACTAATACGGCTTTTTTACCGAACTCTTTGGAGACATCCCCTGCCTGACTTAAAACTCCGAATCCGTATTTGTACGATTCCCCTTTGAACTCCTTCAGCAACTTTCTTGATTTCTCGAACACTGTATTATTCTCCGGAGTCAAGCTGTTTAATTTTATTTGCGATATTGATATATTGTTCAACCGTAATTTGGTCGGGACGCAATTTGGAATCTATGGAACAGGCACTAAAAACATCTTCCCATTTATTTGAACCAATAGATTTCGCTTCATCAAGTTTACTGCATGCGTGAATAGTTTTTCTTCTGTGATTCAAAAAAACATGTACAACTTTTGTAAAAACTTCCAAATCCATGATTCTGTCGCATTTTTCTTTGCTTCTTACATATTTAACAAAAGCGGAATCGACCTGCGGCTTAGGCCAGAACACACCTGGTTTTAAAATCCTTATTATTTCTACATCTCCCAAAGCCTGCATAATAATACTCAATGCTCCATAGTCACTGCTCCCGGGCTCAGCTTTCATCCTGTCGGCAACTTCTTTTTGAATGGTGACATACATGGCATTTGCTTTTATTTTTCCCGTGATTAAATTCATCATCACCGGTGTAGCGACATTATACGGCAGATTTGCAACCAGAAGAATATTTCCGCCAAGATTGTTTTGAGCCGTTGTCAATAAATTCGAAACCTGCTCATTGATAGTATTTTTGCTTTCAAGTATATCCATGTTGAGCAATTCGATATTATTGAATACCGAAAGCTGCTCCTTTGCGATGGGATAAAGATTATGATCGATTTCTACGGCTATGATTTTACCTGCTCTTTCGGCAAGAATCGCTGTAAAAGAACCTGTACCACAACCTGCTTCAAGGATTACATCCGATTTTTGAATATCCGCGGAATCAGCCAGCAATCTCATTAAATTCAGATCAATTAAAAAATTTTGACCAAAACGTTTATTAGGCTTTATTCCTGATTTATCAAGTAATTCGCGGATTTGACTTTTTGTTTGCATTATCTCTTTATCAATGACAAAATTAATTATTCCCCGGCTTCTGCATTTACCTGTAAAACAGGCCTTTGCTTTTTTGTTTTTGCCATTTGTATCGCTGTCATAATTGCGCACTTCATACTCGATGGATCAGCGATATTTTTCCCTGCTATATCGAAAGCGGTACCATGTGCAGGTGACGTTCTTATAATAGGCAAACCTACGGTGACATTCACCGCTTCCTTGAAGCTGAGCAACTTAATCGGAATCATACCCTGGTCATGATACATAGCTACTACGCCGTCGAATTCCCCCTGAGAAGCACGAAGAAAAAGTGTATCAGCTGGAATCGGACCTGTACATTTTATTCCCTGCTCCTGTGCCAGCAAAATAGCGGGCGAAATTATTCGCTGCTCTTCATCACCAAACTGGCCATTTTCTCCGGCGTGAGGATTCAGAGCGGCGACCCCGATTTTCGGATTTTCAATTCCAAAGTATTGTATCAAAGTTTCGTTGAGCAAATCTATCGGTTCGAAAACACGTCCAATCGTAAATTTATTCCGAACGTCAAAAAGAGCTTCGTGAATAGTCGCCAAAGCCATTTTAATCGGCCCGCCGACAAATATCATCGCTTTACGTGGAGATTTGCACTGGTCGGCAAGCAGCTCGGTATGACCGGGCCATTTCGCTCCGGA
>CAZMPL010000338.1:0-3922 GCA_964567805.1 uncultured Pirellulales bacterium
CCTTGTACGAATGGATTCCAGAACAGCGAAAGTAGCTCGCATAACAGAGAATATTTCTCCTACAGGTATGAGCGGCAATCCACCTTCTTTGATTCTTTCTAAAAAAGCATGAACCATATCTTTTTGTCCTTTATCCACGACAAAGCTTTTCTTACGGCTCGGTTTTCCCTTCGAATATATTTCCATCATTTTGAAGTCATGAATAGTACCAACAATACCGCCGGAGTAAACTTCAATATACTCTTTAGGCATTTCTTTTGAGCCGTTCGCAAAGTAGTTTACAGTACCTATCGAACCATTCGCAAATTGCATATTAATACAAACTGTATCGTTTAAACCATTGGGATCGGGAATAGCGAAGGCATGAACCTGTTTCGGAACAGAATCGCAGAACCATGCCATTAAATCAATAAAATGGCAAACTTCACCAATAATGCGCCCGCCGCCAATTTTTGGGTCCTGTATCCAGTGATCCTTCGGAATATTACCTGCATTAACTCGATACAACATAGAAATCGGGCCGCAATCTAAATGCTTTTTTAGTTCTACTGTAAGCGGGGCAAAACGTCGGTTGTATCCTACCATCAACTGGCAATTCTGTTTAGAGTCATTGTACAATTGTTGGATTCCATCCAAATCTTCCACCGTAAGACATAGCGGCTTTTCAACAAAGACATGCTTTCCCGCAGTTATCGCCTGCTTTACATATTGTGCATGGCTATCGTGACGAGTTGTTACAAATACAGTATTGATTGATTTATTATCAAAAATTTCTGAGGATTCAGAAGTACAGAATTGAAAACCAAATTTCTCAGCTACGCGTTTTGATGTCGTGCCGGAATTCGACATAATACCAGCACAATTTACATCACTTTTATTAAGTTGAATATTCGGCAAAAGATTCTGCTGAGCATAACTCCCCGCTCCAACAAAAGCGATATTTACCTTTGCTTCTTTTCCCGCATGTTTAATCTCAATTTTTGGTTTTGCAAGAGGTTTTTGAACATCATATTTCAAGACTATACCCAGGAAAGGCTCGCTATGACTAACTATCATATTATAAGCCTTGGAAGCTTCTTCAAGTGGGAATTCATGAGTTGTCAGATAGTCCAAATTGACTTTGCCGCCATAAACAAGTTCCTGAAATGCCTGCATATTCCGTTTTTCGGTCCAACGAACATAAGCCGGCGGATAATCATAACCTTTTTCCTCGTATTCGGAATCATAGCGGCCCGGTCCATATGAACATGACATACGCAATTCAAGTTCCTTTTTGTACCAGTATGGATCCCTGTCAAAACCAGTCGGAACTGCTCCAACGACAACTACTCTGCCTTTCCTGCGAACCAATTCACCTGCACAATTTATCGGTTCGAGACTCGAACTGCCAGCAGTTATAATTACAGAGTCAACTCCTAATCCATTAGTCTTATTTTCCACATTTACGGATAAACTCGGTGATTGACTTAGCCATGCATCATCACAACAGTGTTTTTTTGCAGTATCAACAGTATTTTCATTTATGTCAATACCAAAGGTCTTTATACCGCTGGCACGAAGCATAGAACATGTTAATTGCCCAAGAAGTCCAAGCCCAATTACGAGACAACTCTCGCCAAGACGCAAATCAGCCTGCCTGATACCCTGCAACGCGATTGCGCCAAGCGTATTATAACTGGCTTTCTTCAAATCCGCATCTTCTTCGAGTTTCGCACACAGGTTGCTCGGAACACAAACTATCTCGGCATGATTTGCGTAACCCGCACCTGCACAAGCTACCATGTCACCAATTTTGATATCTGTAATATCCGCTCCAATTTCAATGACCTGTCCAGCCGAACTATAACCTAATGGCGAATACGCATCCAGTTTTTTCATTATGGCACGATAAGTTTGTAACGGCCCCTGCTGTTTGAGTGTATTTATTACCTGCTTAACCTGCTGAGGACGTTCTTTTGCTTTACCTATCAGGCTTTTACGAGCGGTTTTTACCGTAGAACCTTCAGTACCTGCACTAATCAGGGAATAATGATTACGAACAAGCACCATTCCGGGACCCACTATAGGCCAGGGCAGTTCCTGAATTATTATTTCGCCGGACATTAATTTCTGTGTGATTTGTTCCATTTATATTATTTATACTCCCTTATCTTTTTTCAAAATTATATTTGTCAATTCAGCAAAAGTGCTGAAACAAACATTCTGAGAACATTCATTTTTAACATATTTTAGAAAATTTTCCACATTTCTGTCATTCCAAAAATCTTTGCTATGCCCCAGCATTACGACCGAGGTATCCGATGGATTTTCAACAGTTTGGTATTCTTTTATTACTTTCTTTAATTCTTTAATCATATCTTTTGCGCTCAATTTGCAAAAATCATATTTTACCGGCTGTAAAGAAAATAACTTCCTGAAAATAGTTCCAGAAGAATCCGTGCTTTGCCTGGCTTTTGTCATGCCATGACCATGTGGATCATTTTTTTCTTTCTGCCTTCTTTTCATAGTGACATAGAATTTGGTTAATTTTAAATTACTTATATAAGGTTTAAGTTTCGAATAAACCGGGAATTCTATGATATTCTCTCCATCTGTCCCAAACTGACTGATATCTTCCGTTGCAGTCCACCAGTAACCAGTCGAAGATTTTGCCTTGCGATAGTCGGTTGGGACAGGTTCCTGTTCATAAAGTCCCGGAACTACGGAAGAATCAGCAAACAAATCCGCTTTTTTAAGACCAGTTATCAGATATTTGGAAGGCTGACCCCAGAACATCGCGGCCCTGTAAACAAGACACTTATAATCGGGACAAACGGGTTTGATTAGATTCTCCAGTGTTTTCTTGCCGTGTAAAAGCACGCCAATTATAGATAATAAATCACTTTCATTTCCTATACCGTTCGGTAAATCAGTAATTCGCTGATATTGAGGATTGAGTTTCCACGAACCATTGACAAAATCCGCGCCAATCCACCATGGATGAAGATGTAATTGTACATCATGGCCATTCTTAGCGGCTAACTGAACTTGTTTTTCAATTTCCTGTGAGGGTGAATAACCGAGATTAAGCAATCCTTCCTGCTCAGCTTTTTTCATCGCCCAGTATTCACCTACTTCAAACATAATCGAAATTTTCGCACCATATTTATCACACAATTCCAGCAATCGCTGAGTAGGCTCGATAATATCCCTTCGGACATCACCCGAACCATTGCCAAAAATCTCGTAATCCAGACTAAGAACCAAATGAATCAATACTAATCCATCCCGATTAAAGACTAATATATCCGTTAATTATTACGTGGAATCCTCTGGTCAACATATATTGCCTTGCCACGTTCCGATAGGGGAATTTCTTTTACAAGTTCGATGGAAAAAGTGACACTATCTTCAAGTTTATTTCCTAAATTCCTTTGTATTTTTTCTTTATCATGCTGCAAAAATCCTTCAGCCGGTACTATGCGAAGAACCGCATAACCGGGTTTTTCCTGCATAAACTGAAACTGCCTGACATGTATAAATGTATCATCGTGCATATTGAGTGACGTCCATGATATTTCTGAACCGTCAGAGGCGATAAGAACTTCCTGTATGCGATGACCTCTAATGTCATTAATTATCATATGAGCACGACCGCACTTCTCACAACGATCGCTTACATAAGTTGCCCAGTCACCAGTTCTATAGCGAATGAAAGGCATAACTGTATTGATAAAACCAGTACCAACAATTTCACCTCTCTGTCCGGGGGTATTAACGGTATTGCCATCTTTGTCGAGGAGTTCAAAATATCCGTAAGTCGGCCAAACATGATAATCATCCGATTTTTCACAACCTGCGGCCAGAACTACTTTTTCTGATTGGCCGTAACAGGAAAATAAACGACATCCAAAAACTTCTTCAATCATCTGACGCTGCTGGG
>CAZMPL010000339.1:0-683 GCA_964567805.1 uncultured Pirellulales bacterium
CCTCAAACAGATCAAGCAAATCTGGATTTACAAGAAAAATACCCAGCCGCTTAATACTAAAAACTCAGGCTGCATATTTAAAAATCCGCGAGGAGTTTCCGCCGGTGCTTTAATTGACAGAGCAGGCCTGAAAGGTTTGCAGGTCGGCGGCGCGGTTGTCAGTGAAAAACACGCGAATTTTATAAACGCGGAAAAAAGCTGCACAAGTAACGATGTGATTCAATTGATAGATACGATAAAAGAGAAGGTTAAAGACCAATTCAACATTGATTTAGAACTCGAAATAGAAATATGGAAGTAAAAAAGTACGGCGGCACTAAATTGGACAAATCAGATAAAAAACCAAAAGTAGCTGTCCTCATGGGTGGTATCGGTTCGGAGCGTGAGGTTAGTATTCAGAGCGGCAATTCCGTTGCTGATGCGCTCAGGCAGGCCGGTTTCGATATTATCACTCATGATATAAATCCGAACAATCTTGAAATACTCGAAGATAAAAGCATTGATGTTTTTTTCCCTGTATTGCATGGTGAATTTGGCGAGGACGGCACACTACAGCAGGTTTTCGAAGAAAAATCTCTTGTTTACGCAGGAAGCGGTCCCGCTGCAAGCAGGGCGGCTTTTGACAAAGTAGAAAGCAAGAAACTATTTTTAGAAGCAGATATAAAGACTCCGAATTCAATCGC
>CAZMPL010000339.1:693-3906 GCA_964567805.1 uncultured Pirellulales bacterium
TCCGGGATGAATTGAAATACCTTGGTGACAAGTATGTAATTAAACCCGCCAGGCAGGGCAGCAGTGTCGGAATTTCTATTGTCGATACGATTAAGGACGCGATTAAAACGGTACGAAAAACATTTACCGAATTCGGTGTTTGTTTGATAGAAGAATTTGTCGCCGGACGAGAATTAACAGTTGGTATTCTATGTGGAGACACACTCCCGATAATCGAAATAAAACCAAAAAGCGAATTTTATAACTATCACGCTAAATATATCGATGACAATACACAATATCTTTTCGATACTATTGACGAACCTTCAGTTGTATCGGAAATTAATCAGGCCGCTATGGATTGCTTCGAATCTCTTGGCTGCAGGCATTTTTCACGTGTTGATTTTATACTGACAAGCGAGAATGTCCCTTACGCGCTCGAAGTAAATACAATCCCTGGTTTTACAAGTCACTCACTATTACCGAAAGCAGCGGCTAAAGCCGGATTTTCCATGAGCATGTTGTGTGAAAAAATTGTCGAGACGGCATATTTGGATATAGTTGAAACGCAATCATAACAAGAGATAAAAAGTGGCACGAAAAAATAGAAAACAGAATAGGATTTCCTTACAAAAAGGTTTTTTAAAAAGTATAAAGAATATGAATTTCGACTGGGTCGGGCCCAGTTTATTCAGGCTCTTTAAAATAACTTTTATTGCAGCCTTGGTCTCTGGTGTAGGACTATCTCTTTATCATATAGATAAAACATATATCAGACCTGCTCAATCTAACGCAACAGGTGAACTTCTTTTAAACATGCCCACATGGGTGCGTGACAGTGAAGAGCTTCAAAATAAAATAAAAGAAAAAGCCGGCGGCAGAATATTTCGACTTGATGAAAAAACAGCCGCAATAGTCAAGGAAAATCTGCAATCTATGGCCTGGCTCGATAATGTAAGCATTCAGACAAAGAGTGATGGTATATATGTCGATGCTGATTACAGAATACCTGTCGCTGTGATACAATCCGGCGATACAAAATTCTATATCGATTCCAATCTGATTGTTCTTGACTACGTTCCTTTGCCGAAACTTCTTATAGTTGAAATAAAATTAGGTAATTCTTATGATTCCCAAACTCCTGTGTATGGTGAGCAGTGGAAACGTCCGGATATCAGGGCCGCTCTGCAAATAATTGAAAAAATTCACCAGATGGATAAAGCTTTGAAAAAACCTCTTTTGGGCGAAATAGCATCGATCGATGTAAGCAATTATCACGGCGTAAAAAGCAGGAGCAAGCCTGAAATTGTTTTATATTCGCTGGATAACACACCAATACATTGGGGCGTAGAAATAGGTGAATGGTCAAAAGCAATGGAATCACCGGATGCGCAGAAATTAGCGAAACTCTATGCGTATTATGAACAGGAGGGGACTTTAAGCAGCGGCCAGAAAGTCAATTTCATAAATTTACGAGATCCTCAGGTTAAGATTCCTCTGCCGGGTGATGAGTTTTAATACAAATATTTAAATTTTTTGTAACAAAAAAATATTTCCAACGTCTATATATTATATGTTCGAATAAGGAAATATTCATTAAAACATTACTTGTATGAGGATATAATGAATTATAAGCAATCTATAGCACTATTTTCTATTGTAACCATATTCTCATTTTCTGGCTGTTCAAGCATGGATAACGAAAAATCCGGGAACAACAATAAAAACAAAAAATATGTCGAATCTATTGATACTCGCTATTTTGGTGCTACCGCTTTTAATTTTAATAGTGAGAATTTAAAGAAAATCGAGTTCGAGGGTGATATTCAGGTTGGCCAAACAAATATTAAATATCAAAATGGACTCGAAAACCAGGCCGGATATATAGCCGGAAAACTTGATGATGTGCTTTCACATGTAAAAAAAGAAACTGGAATTAAGTTTGCTCTGAATCCACAGGTATATTTGCTTCGAGTTCAGGAATATCCTCAAAATTTAAATGTTCAATTTAAAGTTGAGGAACCAAATATTTTCCCGATACCGATATTTGCGGAAATAGGTCATGATGATCCGAATCTGATATTAAAAGATAATCATTTCTTCCCGAATATGCTCGTACATGAAATGTCTGAATCTTCGCTTTATTATCCGGATGGACAAGGTGTAGTAAAAGGCGATAAAGTATTTCATACCTTTATATTGAAAGTTGATTTGAATAGCTATACACGATGGTTCCGTGACGGCTTTGCGAATTACGCCGGTTATGTTTCGATGGATTATATACGTTCTAATCCTGATAAAAATATAAATCAAATATATGAAACAGCATACAGGCATGAAACACCTTTCAGTTCTTTGAGAGATGTTGGTAAGGAATTATTCAATTGGTCTCAAATTTCAAATCCGAGGGAAAAAGGTGATTATTACAGTGCCGCTCTTGGATTGTTTTTATTGCTGGAAGATAAGTTCGGCAGAGAAGCGATTCGTGATGTAATTTCTGAATTGGATAATTACGAATCTTTGAATGGCTCGGATCTTATTAAGTTAATGAATAAAAAGTTTGATACTGATATTGAAGAGTTGGCGGAAGATTTCAAATTTAATAAAATCGGATTTGCAATTTACCAGCTTACACCCGCTATGTCTCTTAATTACGGATTGGAACCGGAAAAAGGACTTTTTGTAAAAACAGTTGAACCGAATACCGTGGCACAGGAAGCAGGTATAGACGCTAATGATGTAATAGTTGCTATTAACGACAATCCAATTGCGACACGTTTCGATTTTGAAATGGAGTTTTTCCATGCAATGAAACAGCCGAAAGCTCAATTTAAAATATGGAGGAAAGGCGAAGGCTATAAAGAAATCGAGATTGGCATGGATAAAACATCGATAAAAGCCGGGAAAAATCGCATAAAATCAAAAGAAGGTGCAAGTTCCGCTGGTTTTGGTATTTCCTTTGGTTATAAAACAACGAAAAAGCCTAAAGAAAAAAAATAGTTTTTAATATTTAAATCTTTATAATCTGATTCAATGCACTGGACAATTCCATATAGCGATACGGGATGATGTATTTTTCACATAACTCTTTGAATTTCTTCAAAGTTTCTTCGCTTAACTGGCTCTGTATATCTTCATTTGCTTTGCAATTAAAAATTCTGCATCCCGCAAAACGATATAAATGAACCGTGCACTTTCCATTTTCGTTATAGGGACATAATCCGGTCTGCATTG
>CAZMPL010000340.1:0-3903 GCA_964567805.1 uncultured Pirellulales bacterium
TTTTTTAATCCGGGGCCAGAACGTTTTCTTAGTTCATCCTGATTAAAGATTCCACCTTCTCCTGTTGCTCCTGTGCCCTTAGAGACCGTTAAAAACTCTACATTAAGCAAACTGAGAGCAAAACGATCGGCATTCGGGCACCAAGTTTTGCTTGCATCAAGTTTACCGTTTTTGTTCCACATATATCCGGCAGTATAACCTTCCGTGCCGCATGTTGTGACTTCTGGCATTGTAATGTTTGGGTGATAAAAACTACCAAAATCAATCAATGACACATCATAAGATTGTGTATTAATAAAAACATTTCCACATGATAAATCTCGATGACAGCATTGATTGACTTCGAGAAGTTTGACTAATTTAGTAAGATTTCGACATAACGTGATTCGTTGAGAAATATTTAGAAGGATATTACCATCGCGTATATCATCTGACACAACAGACCAATCATATCCACCAATTTTTGGCATGATAATAGTTTTATCAAGCCAAAGATCAAGGTCCTTACTGTAATAACAACCATTGGTTTTTATTACACTTCCTTTTGAAAGAATCTGCCCTTCTGTTCCGCAAATGAAACCTGGATCTTTAGGTAATAATAAGCTTACATTGATAAGATAGTTATAGTCCGGAGTAAGCCCAGTATGAAATTTCTTTAACACCAACCAATTACCTTTGTCGTCAATGAGAAAGAAGGCCTCTGCTTGACCTTTTTGGGATGAAAGAGGTTTGCCTTTAAGGCAGTTATGTTCAACCGGTTTGAGGTGCTTCTGTCCAATTAGACAATATTTTTTACTTGTAAGCCACTTTTCAATTGTTTCTGATGACATATAATTGCCCTCATAATCAGTTGCTTTTTGGTAATTCTTCCGATTTTGGATAAATCCATATAAAGCTGATATCATCATCACCTGTCTTTGAATTTAAATTACTATGTAATTCTCTTAATACAGGCTGCCGCTTCTCGGGATTCTTAAGTAATCTGGCATTATCTTGTAACCAATCGCACATATGTTTCGCTTCTGAGAAACTATTATAAAAACCGTCGCTGCAAAGCACAAAATGTGTTTTAACTGGAAAACAATCTTTATACGATTCAATGCGGTCCTGATAGAAATGATCGGGTAACACTTCTGTAGTAGATCCTCGCTGAATTATTTTTTGTTGTTCAGGATATGGCTTATTACTTGAAATTACTCTTATCGCACTTGAATAATCCAAGACAAAATAACGTTCTCCTTTGCTAAAAAGTTGCGTACCGTACAAAAACTTTGGTATCAATAGATGATCTGTTTTATTTAATGATAACTTAGGCAGATTCCAAGAGCACTCTTCAAGTGTATTGGTATTACAACTGCAAATCTCGATAGGATTACAAACGAGCCAGTTTTTAGTATGTTCCTTTTTAATTCTAGAGTTTTTAGCTAAATCCTCGTTGTTCGAAAGTAATCCCTCAAACCTTACTAAAAGCTGGTCTCCAGATCTAAAATAGAAACTATCGTATAAAGAAGAATTATTATTGTCGGGATTAAAATTTAATGATGAACTAAGAAGTTCTCCTTCACCCGAAAAGGCAAAAAATGCAGAGTCACCACATCTCAAGATATTTGCCGTTACTGTTTTATTCATACATTCGAATTTGGCTGCTGTCATGGTAGTCTGAAAACTTATTGCTTTCTTTTCCTGCATGATTTTATGCAGCATTTTCTTCATAGATGTCGATATGCTTTCAGGTAATACTGCTTCACTTTGCTGATATTCCTTTCGTAAATTTATTAATAGATCACAGATAGTCTGTAGATTATTTTTATTATTACTGCCATACATAATCGGTGCAAACTGAGTAACCAGTTCCGCAGCTCTGCCAGATTGTGGAGAAGATGTTACACCATCGCAAACGCAAGCGATTTGATCGGGCCCATACCATCGGGCCCGATCTTGATCTTTTTTAGCTTCGCCGAATATCATTCCAGATACTATTGTTACTGCCGAATACTCATCATTCGTTGATATTTTTTCCATTGTAATTCACCGTGCCATTCTGCTGCCCATACTGCCAACAACTTGTAAGGTGTGTTTAAGTGTTTCTTTCGTACGTACATCAAAGAACAAACGAGAGTTAGGGCGAATCTTCGGAAAAATGTTGTCAGCTATTAAATTTTCCAGAATACATTCAGGCATTTCGCTGCTCATATTGAACAACCGTATATTATCCTCTCCGGGACCTGCCTCTGCAGTATCGGCATAACCAGTAAAGTCTACCGGTCCAGTATAACTGAGGCTGGTTTGTGTGCCGATGTAAGCATTAACTACAAGAACATTTCCATCCTCTGTTGATAATGCCTTTATTTTGTCAGCATATTTAGTAGCGTTAGTCGCGCTTTCACCATCGGTAAGGTGAAAAACCATTGGAGGGAAACTTGCACGAAGACGGTCTTCCTGTAAGGTCTTTTCAAGGTAGTTATACATTTCCACGAAGGCTTTTTCTGCATCGGTTCCACCTAAGTGTCCTCCCAGTCCCAAAGAATTACCGGAATCCGAGAAAAGCTTTACGGCTGTCTCGATATCCATTTCACCTTCGCCCCATAGTTCTGTATCGCTACCATACTTTAGCACATACAAATAGTAACGCGGTTTTATTACTACGCCGTCTCCTTTTACTTCAGAACTCCTTGAAAGTAATTCTTCTAAGATGATACCAACATAACGCTCAACCCACATGTATCTTGGATCTGATGTACCTGGTAACTTATCCCGCATGCTGATACTGTCATCAATAATTAGACCAATTAAACCAGGCTTGTTGCGACTTATTTTCTGCTCGTATGACATTTTTTTCTCCTTTCATAAAATGTTTAAAAATTGATTTTAGATATAAAATTAATTGCGTTTATTTTTTGATTCGTTATCCTCCTTCCTATTTCGTTTGTTATTTCCATTAAAAATAAGAACAATAACAAAGATGATTAAATAAAAAGCGATTGCTGCCTGTGCACCTTTGTCGAAATTCCTGATTCCATCAAGGCTTTCACCAAACCATAAATAAATTGACTGGATTGCTCTTGTGATATCTTTCAAATGACTTAATAGTATGATTCCAGCGATTGCTATAAATATTTTCTTGAGACTTAGTGTTGGCATTTTTATTTTTTCCTTTTATTAATTTTGGGTATCCACTTGCTGAAAAACTCGTATTCAAATCTGGAAGTAAGGTCCGGAGGTAAAGCGGCCGATTTATTGAAATAAGCTCGTACCGCTTTGGCAGTATCAGCATCACGACATAGCCAGATGATTTTTTTATAAGCAGTATTCTGAAGTTTAGAAGCATTACTTGACAGATTCGACGTAGATAAAGTGATTTCGTAAGCTGTAAGATTACCGGATTTATCAGAGGTTGTAACATCAATTGTTTGACCTTTGTTACCGATAGGTGTTTCGGTTCGAATATAAATACAGGGGAATTGCTTCAATGTCTGTGCGGCGAAACTAACATAAAAAGAATGTTCAAGGCTTACGGCTCTCTTATAGGGATTTATGATTCCATATTTATCATAAGCCTTTTGAGTGGGAATCAAATACAAACTTTGTCCGCATTTCGATTCGATTAATAAACCATTCTGGAGAGCCTCTCTTTTGGCAATATCGTATTCTCTTATTGATGCCATTTTTTTTGCATGGACACCAGCCTTGTCAAAGGGATAGTGGATGATGCCAATAATAAGCTTGTCGACAGAACCATTGATTTTTGGTGCTTTAGTAATATCCGGATTAGATTGATTTGTTTGAACCTCTGGACCATCTTTATCATCGCCTGCAGTTGAAGACTCCACAGCAACTGTTTGTTGAGGAATATCCGTAAGACTATGCCAAGGATCAATATTTATTACAGCTTTTATTGGATGG
>CAZMPL010000341.1:0-1789 GCA_964567805.1 uncultured Pirellulales bacterium
TTTATCAGAGTTTGTCATTACTTTTATTATTTATCTGCGCAAATCTGCGTTCATCAGCGGATAAAAAAACGAAATTTATGCGAAAATATTGAAAAATATTCAAAAAAAAGCCAATCCGGCTTCGTTTTAACTACGCCGCGACGAGAAAAAAGGGGAAAATCATGGTCAATTTTGGGTTTGATTGAAAAAACAAAGCCAATTTGCCCGCCTGCAGCGGGAAACTCTAAAACCTAAATACTAAATTCTAATTGGAGATTGAAAAGTTGTAAAACTAAACCCTATACCCAAAACGCTATACGCTATCTTTGCGAAACAAAGCCAAATGAGCTCAGAGCAAAAGGGCAAAAGAACAAAAGAACTTATGACTTATGCCCTTAAACCTTATGCGCTGTTCGTGAAACAAAGCCAATTTGCAAAGACCATAGACATAAGAAAGGAGACAGTAGAAATATAAAACTAAACCCTATACGCTAACCCCTATACCCTGTATTGCGAAACAAAGCCAATTTTAAATGGAGGTATTAAAAATGAATGGCTAAATGACGGTGGGGCAGAGCCACCACCCTACAATATATTATAACGGCCGGCGGGTAACGATTAAATGCTGTCCGCTGCTCCTCTGACGTAACCTATTGATTCAGCGAGACCTGCGAGCGGGTCTTTGGGGTCCTTCTCGTATTCGAATGAGACGATTCCTGAATAATCGATTGCAAGAAGCGTTCTTAGAAATTCCGGTATGTCAATTACGCCTCTGCCAATTTCAATTGCGCTACCCCTTGCTGTAGCAGAAGTTACATCTTTAATATGTATATCCAGCAGGCGGTCCTTGTACTTAGCCGCGTCATCCGATGGGTTGAGTCCGAGCCGTTTTGTGTGGCCGATATCGAGGCAGAGTCCGATTCGTTTGTCCAGGTTTTTTATAAGCTCATAAACGCTTTCGGCGGTAGGGTAGTTTTTGTCACCTGGGCCGTGGTTGTGGATTGCGACTTTAATGTCGTATTCCTGGACTTTTTTGTCGATGAGCGGCAGAAGGTCGTGATTTGGCGAGCCGACAATTATTTTCATGCCAGCGGCTTTCGCGTAATCGAATGCCTGGTTGACCTGGTTTTCGCTGGTCATATAAATAACACCGCCTGCGTAAAGCTCGCAGCCGGAATCATTTACCTTCTTTACCGCGTCGCTGATTTGTTCGGGAGTGCTGTTTAACGCAAGATGTACGTCCTTGAAGCATAAGTATTTCAAATTAAGCTTCCGGCAGATTTCCAAAACCTGGTCCGGTTTGAATTCTTTCAAGGTGTATGAAGCAAGACCTAATTTAAGTTTGGATTTATTCGATTCTGGTTGCGCGGGAGAATTTTCCTGACTTTTAGTATTGCCTGTTTGCATAACTGAAACGGCCGCGGCTGCTGCCGCTAACTTCATAAATGTTCGTCTGTTATGTTTTGTAGCCATTTGCATATTCTCCGAAAACCAGTTTTTATTATTATAACTGTTCAGGATATGATACTAAGCTTTGGATAACAAGAAAAATTGTAAGCGTTCACAGAAAAACCTTCAATTGCTTTTTTTTTGGTAAACAACGCACTATTGTCATTCCGCACTTGTTGCGGAATCCAAACATAAACGAATATGGATTCCCGCCTGCGCGGGAATGACAAAGTCGTGTTTTCCGTGAATGGTTACGAAAAATATTTCTTACTTATTTTTGAATTTTTTGGGTATTTTTGAAAATATTTTTCTGTTTATAAATTTAATGTTATCGGGTTTAAGCGGGGCGAATCAAAATATA
>CAZMPL010000341.1:1889-3892 GCA_964567805.1 uncultured Pirellulales bacterium
TTTTCTGTTTATAAATTTAATGTTATCGGGTTTAAGCGGGGCGAATCAAAATATATCAGGGTAACTGCGGAAAATGTTAAAATGTGATTTTGGGCAATCGGTAAAATGTAAGAAGCTCTTGCATTAGGCGGTTTATTTCCTGTGTTGAAACTTAAGGTTCTGGCGATAGAAGTGGTTAAAATAAAGGCTAAAGCTCAAAATGAAAAACGACCGATGCTAAATAATAGATTGATTAACAAGTGAATAAATTTATGAAAGACATGCAAAAGCATGTTTCCCCTGCATAAGGCAGTAGACGAGTATTTCAAACATATACTGAAAAATGAAGGAATAATCTCGATTCTCTCTGTGCAGGGGTTTTTTATTTATACAATATTTACTGCAAAGCGAGTTTAGTTAAGGCATACGTTTTCAAAATGATCCGCAGTATGTCTTTTTGCCTGCACTTCGTAGAAATGATTATTTTTTTCAATCAGCCTTGCAATCAGACTGAATTGATTCATAAGCATTTCGATGAGCGTGATATTTGCGAGAATAGATTCCGGGGTATCATGCGGCAGTGCGACAATGATATAGCCGCAGTTGTTTCGGTCGGTTATGAGCTGCGATGCGACTAAACAACAATCGTTTTCCTGTGCAATCACCGGCTCAAAACCATCGTTGATTTTGCCGCTCAGTTCTTTGAGAAATGATTCGCTTATATTCAGATTATGAAACTGTTCCGAATCGCTTGGCCAGATATTATCGTCCGGATCGACAATTAATACGATTGGACCATCTTCGGGTATTGTCTCGAAAATCTGACTTGCTATTTGCTCATTAAAAACAAACGTTTGCGAAAACATCGAATTATAAATATCCATTTATCGACTCCTTAAATGTTATCATTTCTTAATAGGAATTTCGGAATTTATGAGTAACGACTTTCCAAACCTGTCAGTTTAATCATCATATTCGTTAAAAAAGGCATATTCCTCGATGTCGCGATTTCCTTATGGGACGTAAAAGTATTGTGTTTGGCCGTATTTATTGCGCAATATTTTGTGTTTCATTTATGAAATGTTATTTAATATTTAGACTTGACTGTCTTCGGATTGTCCTATATTGTATCGTTAATGTTTTGGCATGCGCGAAATGTCTAAATGATATTTTTACTACTTTATTCAATTTTATTTATTTGCAGAAAAATACATGAGCGAAACGATTCAGGGAATACTAAAATATATTAGCAAGCAGCAATTCGTATTAAGAACCGCCGACAAGTTTTACCAGTCCGTGAAAAATGAAATTCTTGTTCATCCGAGTCTTATACAGAAATATCATCTGGTTGACGGGGCTTCTGTAACTGGCCAAGTGGAATCCGGTAAAGGGAAATGCAGATTAGTTTCAATCGATTCGATTGGCGGCATGTCACCTGAAGATTTTTCCAAACGCCCGAATTACGCGGAACTGACCGCCATAGATCCCTGTGAGAGATTTGATTTGGGAAGCAACGGCCAGGAAAGCATGCGCATCGTCGATCTTATCGCACCGATGGGAAAGGGGACAAGGCAGTTAATTGTCTCGCCTCCGAGAGCCGGGAAAACTGTCCTTCTTGAACAAATGGTTCACGCGATTAATCACTGTTCACCTAAAACCAGAGTTATTGTTCTGCTCGTTGACGAACGACCTGAAGAAGTCACCAGCTTTCGCAGAGGGGCAGGTAAAGCTGAAATTATCGCAAGTACAAGTGACCATAGCGCAGATGACCATGTCGAACTTTGCGAAATGATGCTTAATCACGTGCAGACAGAGCTGGAATGCGGCAGTGAAATTGTTTTGCTTATTGATAGTCTGACAAGAATCGCGAGAGCTTTTAATAATATGACACGCAAAAAGAATGCGCCGCGTCACCATACAATGAGCGGCGGACTCGAAGCCGGGGTTCTTGAGGAGGTTGGCTGCCGGCGGCAGGTAGAGCAGCGGCTGGCGGTAGAGGCGTTCCCCGCCCTCCCACGCGACCT
>CAZMPL010000342.1:0-3877 GCA_964567805.1 uncultured Pirellulales bacterium
GCCCGCTCGCGGATAATCTCAGCGGCGGTCATTCCCGTTATCGCCCAGTGCATCTTATTCTGTATTGTCTTAAAAAATGTAAGACTTATTTCACTGGTCGGGTCATAATCTACGCTCGTAGCGTAAATATCAGTTATTTTCTGATAAAACCGCCGCTCCGATGTCCTGATTTCCTGAATCCGGCGGAGGAGCTCATCGAAATAATCGAACGGATGATCCGGATTTTTCAATCTCTCATCATCCAGCACAAATCCCTTAATGATGTAATCTCTTAGCCTTTGAGTCGCCCATTGACGGAATCGCGTTGCGATTTGAGATTTTATCCGGTATCCAACTGAAAGTACCATATCAAGGTTATAGTACTTTACTTTGTAATTCTTGCCATCCGAAACAGTTGTCAAGTATTCCTTGACAACTGAATTCTCTAAAAGCTCACCTTCGTCATAAATATTTTGTATATGCAGACTTATGTTTTGCTTTGTAGTCTGATACAGCTTCGCTAAATCAGCTTGATTCAGCCATAAAGTCTCGCCTTCCAGGCGAACTTCTATTTTCGTCTGGCCGCCTTCGGTTTGATAAATAAGTATTTCGCCGCCTTTAGGAATCATGATTTTTTGCTTGTCAATTCGTCTCTGGCTTGTCATTTTTTTCCTCAAATTTATTTATCCGCAGATTGCGCAGATTCACGCAGATTAAAAACCAAACGTTTATATTGAAGTTGATTTGCTCCAAAATTAAATAATAATCCCCTATTCTTTCCGGAAGCCTTCAAATAATTGATAACCTGTGATTCCTCAGTACCGGAAATATTTTGTAAAGCCTTTAATTCAACAATGACTTCATCAAAACAAACAAAATCCGCTTTATAATAAGTCTGCAATCTTACATCACGATAAAAAACAGGTAATTCCACTTCTCGCTTATAAGGTATTTTCTGGATTTGTAATTCTCTCTCGAATGCTTCCTGATATACTGCTTCCAAAAAACCATAGCCAAGTTCACTGTGAACTCTCATTGCAGCACCGATTATTGCATAAGTTTCAGGGTCTTTTATATCTGCGTCTTTCTGCGTCATCTGCGGATTACCTTTCACTATTAAGATTACAACATTCTATCACTTATATCCACAGATAAAAGTCGGATTTCGCCTTTTGACATTATTTGCTTCCATTATAAAAATTTCTGTTATCTGGATACCGTTTCATTTTACTGTTTCTATTCTATCATTGTTAGACACATGAGCCTTGCCATCCCAAGGGGAGATTTCACCGATTACACAGATTTTTTTATAAAACGTAGGGTGGGCTATGCCCACCAAAATAGAAAATTTCCAGCCGGAAAAAACAAAAATCAAAAATGGTGTGCTCAGCACACCCTACTTTCATTACATTTTTAACACCCAGTGCCCCAAAGAACCTTTTGGTGTTTCTATCTGTTGTAGCTTCGCTCCGATGCTTATAGGTATATCAACACCGACCGGAAGAATTTTAATCATTAATTCTATTTCACCCAAGATAAGATTTCTTTTTTCAGAAGATATAGTTGGATTATTTATTGCTATATTAGCCATACCAGATCCATTTATGACAGCTTCTGTACCTGTACATATAATTGCGTCAGAATATTTCGTACCTAATACTGAAGGCATATATCCATAAGATGAATGAAACAAAATATTACCAAGATTGATAACCAATTCGGATGATAAAAATTTGAATTTTGCTTCACATTTATGATATGGAATTACAACACGTTCTGTACTTCCTGGGATGATGTAAACATCAAGGGATAGACCGCCATTACAGAGTATTTGTCCAGAATTGCTTCGTTCGCCAGTCGATATTTTAAGATAACCTTTTATTATTTCAAAGGAAGGAATCTTGCTCAAAGGATAAAGTAATTTAAGAAGTTGTGTTCGTGTGGCTGTTCTTGTAGAACCTGCTTCTCTCCATGGAACTTCCAAGCCAATCTGCCCACCTTGGGGATTCTTAACCAAATACGGTCTTCTATCTGTTTCCCACAAGAGAGCAACAACTGTTTTACTGTCATATGGAATATTAATGTTGGTCAGATTTGGTACAAGTTCACTAAAACATGATTCTATGGATTGTTTCCAATTAGATATTTCATTATAATCCGCTCCTGTAATTTCTGCTTTCTTTTCGTCAATACCAATAAGCCAAAGAATAGGTTCACCACGAGCAGCATTCGCGTGACCAGCTAATTGACGAGCAGCTTTATAGGGATCACTTGGCCATTCAGACTTCAATTCAACACGGGAATCTTCAACAGGTTGTTTTGATAAAACACGTTCTATTATATTAAGTGTCCAATTTTCTATATCATTGGATCTCATTAATTATTTTCCTTCCACAAATGTAATGTCTTCATCGATCATGTTATTGAATTGGATATTTACAGTACGAGTTTCCAGAACAAATATATAATTAACAATAGAAACCATATTACATGAATAAATCGGAATAACCAGATAATATTTTGGGGTTGGGGTTCAGCATTTTCACCTCTATTTTTTGCCCTAACACAATTTATTATATCCAGTTCGAAATATAAGTACCCAATAAGTAAAGCACCAATGTTATAAACAGTAATTGCAGGTACTAAAAAATTTCTGATAGCCGAGTTTGACTCAAAATCTTTAAAAAACAACAATAGTAGTCCTAAAATAAATGCCGAACCTATAAAGGGAAAAAAGACATACTTATTAAAAAATTGTTTCATAATATCTTCGCTGTTCATGTTTTATCTCCTTGAAATATTTTCGAGATTCTCACCAATCATATTTATACAGAATTTTCCACAATATTTATTTCTTCATCGGTCAGGTTGTAGAGTTTATAGACGAGGTTGAGTGAAATCTGTGGACATCTTACTAAAATCTATTTCTCATAATCTTTTACCTCTTAAAACACTAAATAATATTTATATCAAGCGCTTTCTTTTTCTCAATTTTCACCATAAATCTGTGTTAATCCTGTAAATCCGTGTCTGAATAATTGTAAATAGATTCCCGCCTGCGCGGGAATGACAAAGTCTAAATCTGTGTCATCAGTGAAATCCGTGTCTAATTTTTTTCAGATATATTCTCCCAGTCGCGTGAAAAGGGAGTGCGAAATGCTTAAACCTCCAAGCAATCGACGATTCCGGAATCAATCGCGGCCGTCTTTATATCTCTAAAATATCGAAAAATATCTTTTATGCAATAAAATCGATTTAGTCAATAGAAAAATCTATAATTTCTTATAATGGCCACAAAAATGCACAAGAAATACAAAAGTATTAATTTATCCGCAGACGCTGTCCTGAATAGGAAAGGTGGGGCATAGCCGCCACCCTACAAATCTTTATTTCTCTGTCCGCTACAGGCGGGTGACCTCTGACTTTGGCGAGCTTAATTGAGTCGAGGCTAATAATTATTGAAATGGTGCGTTTCACGCTGCCTCTTTAATTTTATTTGTGTTTCTTGTGCCTTTTGTGGCTAAGTTAGTCTTTAGTCATTGGTGAATAGTGGATAGTTTCTGGATTCCGCAACAAGTGCGGAATGACAGAGTCTATAATCAGTGCTAATCCGTGTTAATCAGTGGTTTCAATTAGTTTTGAGTTTTGAGTTTTTAGTTTTTAGTTATTTATATCTGTGTCCTCCGCCTAATCTGCGGATAAGTCTTTTATGAATTTTTTACTTTTTTATTGTTTATAATCTGGAAAATTATCAGAAACGCAAAACCAGCTATTATCATGTAAATACTGATATTCTGAGAAACTGTTCCGCCTTTATAAATTGCCCACCAGCTATGTTCGAAAGGATTATCGTCACGAAGCGATTCGATTACGAATCTCAAGATTCCGTAGAGTATAA
>CAZMPL010000343.1:0-3873 GCA_964567805.1 uncultured Pirellulales bacterium
GAATGTCATCGTCCATTTTTAAAGGCTCTTTACAACGCTCGCAGATTCTTCGTACGAGTCGCTGAGCTATAATAAGATTGACCGTCGATGCGAGTAAATAAGGCTCAACGCCCATGTAAACCATTCTGCTTATTGCGCTCGGCGCATCATTTGTATGGAACGTACTTAATACAAGGTGACCTGTAAGAGAAGCTTTGATTGCTATCTCGATAGTTTCCTTGTCTCGAATTTCTCCAATAAGTATGATATCAGGGTCCTGCCTTAAAATCGCGCGAAGTGACGAACCGAAATCGAGATTAATCTCGGGCTTGACCTGTATCTGATTTATGCCTGTAAGCCTGTATTCGACCGGGTCTTCTACGGTTGTAATATTTTTGCGAGGATCTCTTACATAATTCAGTGAAGAATACAACGTCGTGCTTTTACCTGAACCCGTCGGACCTGTAACGATAATGATTCCGTTCGGTCTCTGGAGCATGTCCTTGTATTCCTTCAAAAGGTGCGGCTCGAATCCAAGCTCGTCAAGATTGTGATTTAACGCCGCTGAATCGAGAATACGCATTACGACTTTCTCGCCGTAAATCGTCGGAATCACGGAAACGCGAACATCGATGTCCCTGCCCGGGGCCTTTATTCTGAAACGACCATCCTGAGGCAGACGACGCTCGGCGATATCCATTTTCGAAAGAATTTTAATTCTTGTCGCAACCGCGGCCTGCATCTTGCGAGGCGGCGGAACCATGTCACGAAGAATACCGTCGATTCGCATACGAATTATCATTGTATTCTCCATCGGCTCGACATGAATATCACTCGCCCTGCTCTTTACCGCCTGGCGAAGTAAAAGGTCCACAAAACGAATAACCGGCGCTCTTGTCGCGGCTTCTTCCACGCTTATATCCGCATCGAGCGCACTTTCAATTACAGAATCATGATGAGCTTCGATATCTTCATCGATTTGAAGCTCGACAAGATTACGAAGATTCTGCTCGTCAATATCTGAGCCGTGATAAACAAAATCTATCGCGTGTTTTATTTCCTCGGGGGAACTTAGAACTGTATAAATATCCTGTTTTGTTTTCAGTATTATCGTATCGGCAGCAACTATATCGAGCGGGTCGCTCATGGCTACGACAAGCTTGTTATCCTTTCGCCCGATTGCTACAAGATTAAATCGCTTTGCAATAGGTTCGGGAATAAGCCTTGCGGAATTCATGTCAATTTCGTTTATATCGAGATGAACAAGCTCAGTAGAAAGATGTTCCGCTAAAGCGATGCGCACTTCTTCGTCACTGAGCATTTTAAGTCTGATCAAAATCTCACCGAGCCGGCCGCCGTTACTCTGCTGCTCGCAAAGAGCCACGTTCAAATCATTGCACTCAAGCAAACCTTTGGACATAAGAAGTTCGCCAAAACGAACTTTCTTTACTCTTTCACCTGTTCTGGTTGTATCACCCATTATAAACATTTATTTCTCCAGCTTCTTCAATCATGCAATTAACCCGTACGATTAAAACATTATGCAGTTTGTATTTACGATAGCAAATTCGATATTGCTTTTTTTGGGGATACAAGGATAGTATAAACAAGGTATAAGGGTACAAAAAAACTTATCCCACAAGCCGCTCGCGTATTTAAATATAACTGCGTTAAATGCGGCATATAACCGACTATCAACCAATATGCCTTCCTTAAGCATCTCTTTCTTAACATCCTTTAAGCCACCCCCAAATTTCACTTTTTCTATTTTAAATTTTATTTCCTATAAGTAAAGCTATTAATAGGAAACCTTCTCTCACTCTCTGAACCTAATGTTTTCGTATTATATTAAATATTCAATCAATAGTCAAGAAAAAACGCATTTTCAATACTGAAAAACGGGTTTTTCCGGCTATTTTGAACAATAATGTAAAAATGGATAAAAATTGACAACATGTTCCTATAAGCACCTGATTTTTTGAACACTAACGTTATTTTCACAATATCGTGACGGCAGAAATGGATTTTCAATGTCCTATATTATATGCGTTTTCAATATCACAATAAGGTTCGATATTTCTGGATTTCGAATAAGAAATTGTCAAAAAAAATACTCTGAGCACTCCGCAGCGCCCAGAGTATAAACCGTATTTTCGAATTTAAGATGATTTGTAAAGTTTATTGCTGAACCGTTGTGTCGTATCTCACTCCATAAGGTACAGGGACAGGTACCGCGACCGACAATCCATGGTCACCCATAGTCTGATGTGATGAATCGACGGCTATAAACGCGGTATAGGATGACATCAATCCATATTCGAGAGCGACCTGTTTGATCTGCACAGGCAATTCAGAATTATCATCATACGTCGCCTGATTTGCAAGAGTCTCAATCTGCTTGCGTGCCCATACGCAGGCAATTCCCGGATGAGTCGAGGCTTTATCATCCAGGTTAACCGCCATCGAGAGTTCCTCCGCCCTGCCGCCGACTTTACCTTTAACTTTTATTGTCGTATCACTATTTCCCCTGAACTTACCAGTTACAATAATCGGCCTGCCAACGAAAAGGTCCGGTATTTTGTTCGGATACATTTCCGTCACTTCAAGACCGCCCCAGTCAATCGTTACATCAGTAAGCGCCGGGTGACTTATTCTTTCATAGAACGAGTCGATAATTTCGCCTGCGTCTTCATCGAGCCCGACATAAGCAACCGCGCCTTTTCCAAGACTTGCCATTCTATCGAGAAGGTATCTGTTTACAGACGAACCTACACCAAAACTGAAAATCCTGCTCTCACCCAAACGCTCATAAATCGCGCCGAGTATATCCGCTTCATTACCGATATATCCATCAGTCATAAATGAAACCAGGCGGAATCTTTCCGGGTCATGCTCGAAATCGAGAGCGGCTTTAACGCCCTGTATCATTTCTGTACCGCCGCTTCCATTCAGACTCTGTACATAATCCAGTCCTTTTTGAACATTCTCTCTTGTCGCCGCAATTGGCTTGGGGCCGAGTTGTGAGGCATTGTTTGAAAAACGTATGATTTGGAAAGTATCGTTCGGCTGAAGCTGTCTTAACGCACGATTTATCGCGTCTTTGGCTTTTTCAATCGGTTTGCCGTTCATACTGCCCGAACAATCCAGAACGAAAATCATTTCCATGGGAGCACGTTTTACATTCTTCAGATTTTCCGGCGGATAAAGCATGAGCGTAAAGAATCCGCCGCGTTTGTCCTGATGTGTCACCAACGCTGATTTGACTTTATCGCCCGCGACTCTATATCGAAGCACAAAATCCTTGTTTGGAATATCATCGAGGTCACTGAGTTTTACAGTAAGCTTTTCCTCATCGATATTTTTCTTTGTAATCACGTGACTCGGACATTTTATTTCTTCAATTTCCACTCCCGCGCTGATATTCACCGCCAGTGAAATATCATGCCCGCTGCGCTGATTCGGTTTTAAATATTGAACTTCCGTCGCCTGACCGGAAATACCTGTTCTGCCGTGCGCGACCGCGCCAACGCCATCCGTAGTTCCGGGCGGATTATATCGCGGCCCGACAACCATCGGGAAAACAAACTCGTACCAGCCGTCAACGTAAGCGAGTGTATTGAAATACTTGATATTCACATCGATTTGTTTGCTTGGCTCGATATTGGCGACTTTCTGAGTGAAAATGTTCGGCCGTTCCTGCGTAAGCAGCGATGCGGTGTAACCCTGGTCCCTGGCTTGCTGGTAAATCTGTTCAGCTTCTTCACGTTCGCGAATGATTCCGCGAATTTTCCTGTCACCAACTACCATAATAAATTCATTTACCGCCGCGTTTTGAGGGAGAGGGAATACATAAACCGCTTCGATTTTTTCACTGTAAGGATTCTGGAACTGCTG
>CAZMPL010000344.1:0-3872 GCA_964567805.1 uncultured Pirellulales bacterium
AGTGCGGAATGACAATTTCTACTCTGCGAAGCAGCGCTTCGCTGCGAAGAACGAGCGTGCGTTTTTTTACAGGAAAACCAACAAATGAAAGTTTTTCTGTGAACGCTTACAAAAAAAGACTTTTTAAAATAAAAAGGAGATGCCTGTTTATATTGGACATCTCCTTTTTTTTATGTTTTCGAAATAACAATCGAGTAAATCGTAATGTTATTTGATTTCTTCGTCAATCCAGCCGAGCAGCTCGCGCAGGTCATCGAGTGTAATGTCACCCATGTGAGCAATGCGGAACGTTTTGTCTTTCAATTTGCCGTAGCCGTTTCCAAAGGCTGTATTGTGTTTGGCCTGTACCGCTTTTATCACATCGCCGACTACTATATTGCGTGTGTTCTTTACGGTAGTAAGTGTGTTTGACGCGTATTTTTCTTCACAGAACAGGTCGAATTTTTCCTTCGCCCATGTTCGTACGAACTCACCCATTTCTTTGTGACGCTGCCAAACATTTTCCATACCCTCGGCGAGCAGTTTCTTGCACTGGTAATGCAAGGCCATAATGTGAGGTATATTGGGAGTAGTTGGAGTCTGGTTCTTTTCAGCACTTTTGGCAAACTCGACGAAATCGAAATAATAGCCTCTGTTTGGTACAGTTTTAGCTTTTTCCAAAGCTCTGTTACTAACAACCGCTACTGCCAATCCCGGCGGAATTGCAAATGCTTTCTGAACTGAGGCGAATACGACATCCCATCCTAAGTCATCGAAGTGCATAGGTAATCCGATCATGCCGCTGACTGCATCGACAAAAACCAGAATATCAGGATATTTCGCCTTCATCATTTCGCTTATTTGATAGACTGGATTCGTCAGGCCGGTACTTGTTTCGTTATATACGATAGTTAACGCTGAATATTTGCCGGTCGAAAGCTTTTTATCTATTTGTTCAGATGTAGTTGGCTGACCCCATTCGACTCTCAGTTCATCAGTTTTTTTCCCATTGGAGCGTGCCACATCAAGCCACTTGTCACTGAATGCGCCGCAGCATGTACAAAGAACTGTCTCATCGGAATCAACGCAGTTACGCATTGAAGCTTCCCAGATACCTGAAGCTGAACTGGTTGATAGAAATACGTGCTGATTTGTGAAAAGAATTTTTTTGAGCATGTCAACTGTTTCGCTGTGCAGTTGTGCATATTCTTTACCGCGGTGACCCAGTGTCGGTCTGGCAAGCTGCTGCAATACATCATCGTTAACTTTTACGGGCCCTGGAATGAATAATCTTGGTGGATTTTTCCAGTCTGTCATACATCATCTCCATTAAAAAAATTATAGTTTATAAATAGTTAAACCTGAATATAGTTTCGGGAAGAAATACGTTGCCTTTTGAGGCATTCTTTCTCCGGCGTCTGTTACCATATGTAATTGTTTTATTGTCACTGCGTTCGTAAAAAACGCTACCTGTTTGTCACCGCTTTCGACGTCGCAAATCGTATCGTCAATCGCGTTAGGTGTATCTTTTACATATTGCAGGTTCTCACCTTTCGATAATAGTTCCTGGCCGATTCCGAGAAGTTCTTCCAGAATCAGTTTGTGTAAAATCGCCAAGTCAAGTTTTCGCCATGCCGGGCTCATTTCAGGAGCTGCCTGGTTAATCGCGTCCATGTCCTGGAGCACCGCGGCATAAAAGCTATTGTTTCCGCCGTATATACCGAACGCGCATTTTTCGGAGTCATGTTCGGCTTTCATTTGAGCGAGCATTTTCTGCTTTGCCAGCCGCTCAGACTTCGGATTGTCGAATTTGTATTCAGTTAACACGAAGCGTTTTTTTAATCCTTCGATAAGTTTTTGTAAATTGAACTTTTTCAGGTTTTGTACGACACGATGTGTCGCCAGTATAATCAGGCCGTCCTGCGACGTATTGGCAAACGCGAGCATCTGGTATTGTGCCGCCGGATTGCCGCTTTCTTTTGCGAATTTCAAACCGGTCGTATAGCGATGGTGACCATCTGCTATTACAACACTTTTGTCTTTCATCATCGCAGTGATTTTCTCGATATCTTTCGGATTTGTTATGCCGAAAAGCTGATGTTTCACATCCATTTCGTCAGTGTAATCAATCAAGGGGTCATCCTGTGCCGCGTTTGTGATGATTTTGTCGGCTACCTGCTGCAAATCTTCATAAAGCAAAAAGACCAGCCCAAGGTCGGCGAGCGTTGCTTTTTTCAGGTTGTACCTGTCAACAATCGGTTTAGCGAGAGTTTGCTCGTGAGGTTTTACGATTTTGCCGAACTCTTCGAGCTTTCCCAACGCGATAAAACTGCGTCGCTGGAATTTTTGCGAACCAATCCTGAACTCCTGAACATAAGCGTAAATCGCTTCTTCCTTGTCCTGCCGCAAAGCACCTTTCTTCATCCATAGATTAAGATAACCCGCGGCTCGTGTATATTGATCGACTTCCTTTGCGGCTTTTGGTTTTACTGCTGCTTTTACTTCAGATTCATCACCATTGCCATTATATTCTTCTTCTTTTTGCACGGCAGGCATTGGGCCAGCCGTTGGTTTTGTTACGTGAACTATATTATACTGGCTCTTTTCCAGAAGCTGAAATCGAGCGTCTTCGCTGATAACATCATATGGCGGGGCGATACAGTTTCCGACATCCCCGACGACCGCCGGGTTAAACCTGAACGCTTTAAAAGGCTTAATTTGCATATTTTTCTCTTATTTTTGACAGGATTTACAAAGATATTTATTACTTTTTATCTCCCCTGGAGCCCATGGAGCCTGTTATCTCACAAGGAGCCCGTGGGGCCTGTCTAATATTTTTTTATGTACTTTTCAAAATCAAAGTAACAAATAATACTACACTAAAGCGGATTTGTCAAATAAGAATGGTTTATTTGAAATATCACCTTTTTGAGCCAAAAAGCAAACGCCGAATCGATAGTAAAGTTGAAAATACTACCAATCCGGCGTCTGAAAATACATCTACAATATTAAAATTGTAAGATTAACCGAAAGTGCCTTTTAGTTGTCCTTTTTAACTTCAGGTTTGGAATGCGCACCGAAGAATTTGAAGACTTCCGGCATACCTTGTGTAATGACTGAGCCATGGTCAACTCCCGGCAGTTCCTTGTACTCGTATGTCATTTTCAATTCTTTCATCTTATCTGCCCATGGACGTGTAAATCTTGGTTCAACTGTTGTATCTGCGTCGCCCTGGACAATAATTACCGGCATATCCTTGATACTCTCAAGCGAAGCCGGCTGTAATGTAAACGCCGCCGGAGCCATCGCGCCGATTGCCGCCCAGTTCGAAGCGTATTTCACGCCAAGATACAGTGTTCCGGCGCCACCCATGGAATGACCCATCAGGTATGTCCGGCTGTTATCGACATTGTATTCTTTGCGCATTATTTCAAGAACGTTCATTACATCTTTCTCGCTCAGTTCCGCGACTTTACCTGGGTCAGTTACGGCTGTGCCGCCTGTCGTACTGCCGAATGAGGACATTCCGCGGCCCGCTGGTGCGCCACGCATTCCTGTTGTCGCGCCACCTGCGCCAGGCATCGTACCAATTGCACCTCCGGGAATTCCAGTCTGAGGAACTCCTGCTCCCGTATTCGGAGCTGCGCCTGGTGCGCCGCCGCGATTACCCATGCCGCGACCCATACCTGCTCCGGGTGCTCCGCCTCGACCTGTACCGCGACCCATACCGCCGCCCATCATCTGTGCCATGGATGCGATTCCATACCAGCCGCCTGAAGTATAACCCAGAGGAGCTGCTACGATGTATTCGCCTTCTTCCGCCAAATCGAGTACATTGCCGCGCATCATAAATGAGTTATCAACACCGAGACCGTGCAGAAGGATAATAAGCG
>CAZMPL010000345.1:0-3865 GCA_964567805.1 uncultured Pirellulales bacterium
TTACTCCGATAAACTGCCTTTTATTTTAAGAATGGTATCGATGTGTTTTCTGGCAATTGATTGTTCAGGTGCTTCTGCAATGACACGAACGACAGGCTCAGTGTTACTTGATCTGACATGAAGCCATGAGTTATCAAAATCGAAACGGTATCCGTCTGAGGAGTTAAGTCTGGCGTTTGAAAAAGTCTCTTTTGCTGAATTCAATATTTTTTGTGCGAGGTTTTTATCTGCGATGAATTTTTCTTTAATCATGTAATAATGATTTATCTCGGCTGCAAGCTGGCTTATAGATTTGCCTGTTTCAGCCATCATCTGCAATATAAGAGCGATTCCAAGAAGACTGTCTCTGATGGGCCCGACTCTTAAGTCTATTACGCCGCCGTTGCCTTCTCCTCCTATGACGCAGTTATTTTCCATCATAGCTTTTGCGACATTTGCTTCGCCAACCGGTGTACGAAAAACTTTGCAGCCGGATTTTGCCGCAATGTCGTCAATCATTCTTGACGTGGAAAGATTCGCCGCGGCATTACCGGTTTTTTTGCTCAGAATATATTTTGCCGCAAGAGCAAGAGTATATTCTTCGCCGGGATAGTTGCCGTTTTCATCTACGATAGCAAGCCTGTCCGCATCAGGGTCCTGGGCGAAACCTATATCTGCTTTTTTAGATTTTACAACATCGCAAAAGCATTGCAGGTTTTCCGCTGTAGGTTCCGGCGTATGAGCGAAAATGCCGCTTGGCTCGTCGTTAATCGCAAAAATGTCACATCCAAGTATAGCCAGAAGTTTTTTTGTAATAGGCCCGCCTGCACCGTTTACACTATCAAGTGCGACTTTGAATTTTTTCGATGCAATGAGATTCTTGTCAATTACAGCGAGCACTTTGTTTATATGCCTGTCGTCGGCCTGTTTGTCATGAGTGACTTTGCCGCAATTAATCGAATCGGCATAAATAAATTTTTGCTCTTTGAAACAGAACTTGATTTCTTCCGCTGCTTCAGGAGTAGGGGCCATGCCGTTATCGAGCAGCAGTTTTATACCGTTATATTTAATCGGATTGTGAGATGCGGTAATGATAACTCCGCCGTTGCAGCCGAGTTCCCTTAGTGAAATTCCGACACTCGGGGTGGTGACAAGGCCTAAGTCGATAACATTGATTCCAACGGAAGTAAGCCCGGCGGTTACCGCTGATTTAAGCATGTAACCGCTCGGACGAGAATCCATACCTATACAAACAGTTATTTTGTCTTTCTGATTTTTGTTTTTAAGAAATGTCCCGAAAGCACAGCCGTAATCGAGGGCAATAGGCGAAGTAAGATTTTCGCCTATTATTCCCCGCATTCCGCTTATACTGATTATTAACTGTTCAGTCATTTAAAGTTATTACTCAATTAATCGAGATTGCAAACGTATATTTCATTTACAAAGTCAAGCTTGCTGAGTTCTTCGACGGCTTTGGGCTCAGGTGTCTTATCGAGACTGACCGCCAGCATAGCTTTGCGCAGAGCCGTTTTCTGACCTACGCCCATTGTGCAAATATTAATGTTATTGTTGCCGCAAACAGTGCCGACCGAACCAATAACGCCTGGTTTGTCATCGTTGAATATTACAAGTACAGTACCCTGCGGAGTTACTTCGATATTGAAACCGTCAATTTCGAAAATTCTAAGCAGCTTGCCGCCGAATATCGAGCCTGTTACAGTTCTTGTCACTTTGTCGGTGACAACTTTTGCGCTGAAACTTGACACGACATCTTTTACTTCAGGATTTTTCATTTCGTCAATGCTTATACCGCGTTCCTTGGCAAGAACAGGAGTATTAACCATATTCAAAGGCATTTCGAAATGCTTCTGCAGCAAGCCCATAGCAAAGTTCAAAGTTACCTGCTCGACAGCGTTTTCCGCGATTGAGCCGCGATACTGAACCTGCACTTCTTTGAGTTGACCTGTTGCTATTGTACTCAGAAGAACGCCGATTCTCTTTGCGAGACGGGCATACTGGCTTACAATTGGCGGCAAAACTCCAGAAGTTGACGGCGCATTTATTGCATTACGAATCGGTCCACCTTTCAGTGCGTCGATAATTATTTGTGCCGCTTCGACGGCTACTTCAATTTGTGCTTCTTCTGTGCTGGCTCCAAGGTGGGGCGTTACAATACAATTATCACACTCTTTAAAGCGTGTATTTTCCGGTGGTTCTTTCGGGAAAACGTCAAGAGCAGCTCCGGCAATACGTTTTTTCTTCAGTGCGTCGTATAAAGCATCTTCGTTGATAATTCCGCCGCGTGCACAGTTTACCAGGCGAACCGTTGGTTTCATCATTTCTATCTGTTCTGCGCCGATAAGGTTCAGCGTTTGTTCGTTTTTCGGAACATGCAAACTGATAAAATCAGATTCTTTGTAGATACGTTCGATTTTATCAGTTATTTGAATACCGAGTTTGTCAGCGTCAGCAGGAGCGGCAAATGGGTCATAACCCAGGACCTTCATATTGAATCCCATCGCCATTTTCGCGACCGCCATACCGATTCTTCCCAATCCAATCAGACCGAGCACTTTATTATTTAACTGGTTTCCAGTGTATTTTTTTCTGTCCCATGCACCGCTTTTAAGGCTGTTGCAGGCTTGTACTACATTGCGGCTCATCGCCATGAGCAGCGCCATAGTATGTTCAGCGGCACTTAAAGTATTTCCGCCGGGAGTATTCATAACGAGAATTCCCCTTCGTGTGGCTTCTTTTATATCGATATTATCCACACCGACTCCGGCTCTCGCAACCGCTCTGAATTTGCCCGAATTTGACATAACTTTCGCCGTAACCTGTGTATCGCTGCGGATGATCAGGCCGTCATATTCACCTATAATACTGGCGAGTTCATCTTCCTTAATACCGGTTTTCACCACTGCTTCAACGCCATCTGTCGCGTTTATAATGTCGATACCTTCTTTTGCAAGTTTATCAGTAATTAATATTTTAATCATGTTCTTACTCCCAAAAAAACTATATTACATTATGTTTTAAGAAAGCATTTTACTGGTTTTCAATAAAAAATCAATCGAGTTCTAAAATATTTAGGAATTTGGCTTTGGCAATGGAATCCCGGGTAATGTACCTGAAAACAGGTAAATTAAGATAGTATATAATTACTCAAACTGACTGGTTTTCATTTAACTAACACTGTAAGTGCTTTAACAGTAAACATATATCGAGTCTGTCATTCTGAGTGAAACGAAGAATCTGGCTTGCGAATATTAATAAGCTTTATGTCGTAACTTCTTATTCGAGAGCCAGATGCTTCATCCGCCTTCAGCGGATTCAGCATGACAAAATAGAATCGGCCAGTTTGAGTTAAATAGTTATCAGCTTGACAAGTCTCATTTCTGCGATAAAATCCATCATAAGTGAATATTTAATAAGGAGATAAATTATGCGGTTACGTTACTTATGCCTGATTGTTGCGGTTATTACATTAATTTTTCTATTATTATCCTACAATGCTCAGGAGTCTGTTGCAGAAGAGAACCAGAAAGCTGATATTGTGATAATTAATGATATAGCTGATTTAGAATTAGCCCCGAGAGGTCCAGATGATGGAGAGCCTGTGAAAGATACATTCAATAACAGATTTTCTTTCGATCATGCCATAGAATCTTTACGCGGCATAAGAAATATGCTGGCCAGTTTTAAAATTCTTACTGAGCAGGCAAGAAAGAGCATTCCAAAAGAAAAAATGAATGAGATTGGTTATACAAGTTGGGAAGAGCAAACTTTGGGATTCGGTAACACGCCAAACGCGGTTGAAGGCACTCTTCGTAAACAGGAGTATTTGATTAAAAAGCTGCGTTATGAATTGGCAGGGTATAAACTG
>CAZMPL010000346.1:0-3862 GCA_964567805.1 uncultured Pirellulales bacterium
GCTGAAAGTTCGTATGCTTTTTGAAAAAGTTACTCATATCTGTTTCGTGGGACATACTCACATGCCCGGCGTATTTCTGGATGAGCCGGACTTTTACTTACCAAACGAACTGGGGGATTGCTACCCGATTGTAAACGAAGAAAAAGCTATTATAAATATCGGCTCTGTCGGCCAACCAAGAGATAAGGACAACAGAGCTTCATATGTATATGTACAGGGAAATGAAGTGCATTTTGTGCGTCTCGAATACGATTACGAGACAACGATGAAAAAAATTTATGAAATCGACCAACTGGATAATTTCCACGCTGATCGATTACCAAACGGAAGATAAAGTTATTTAGTGACAGAAGAAATAATATGCGATACTTAAAATGGACTGTAATTGTTTTTGTAATTTTTTGCGGTATTCTTGTTGCCAGGTCAGGATTTTTTACTGTTTCACCAGAAACTCTTAAATATCCTATCCTTCTGCAGCAAACAAATGAAAGTGAAATTTCCGGAGTCAATACAGCCCCGGATGCAAACATTTCAAGCGCACCTGCAATCACACCGGCACAACCAGCAAAAGAAGGTATTTTCTCGGTAGAACATAGTGAACTTAGAAATATAAAGATTGGTTCTACAGATGTAAAAAGCGGATATAAATTCCAGATAGAACTTACATCCAAAGGAGCTGCTATAGAAAAAGCGACCTTCAGTGAATTTAATAACCGCGACAGGAAAAATCCTCAACCTCTCAATATTATGACTCCGGCCAAACAACTTAACGCTCCTGCGGTTATGACAATGGCAAACAGGGAATTCATGCTGCCGGAATATGACAAACAACTGAGACTGGAAAATCTGTATTGGCAAAGCTTCGAACGTGTAACAAATGAAGACGGTTCACAAAGCGCACGTTTCGAAGCAGTTATTCTGGAACAAAACTCAAATCAGCCTTTTATTAAAATTATCAAAACTTACACAATCAGAAAAGACAGCTATCTAATTGATTGTGACATAAAAGTTGAGAACCTCTCCGATTCCAAAGAACAAATTCGATTTAATCTAAGCGGGCCGTCTGGAATAGAAAAAGAAGATTTCAGAAACGATATGCGGTCAACTATGGCATACTATGTTGATTCTGAAGGCCAGATTCAAACTGTGATTGCCAATACACAAGCACTCCGTAAAGAAAACAGTATTAAATCGCTTGACAAAACAGATTCGAATTTTGTCTGGAGCGCGATAATTAACAAATATTTTGCGGCGATTCTTGTTCCGCTGCCTGATCCGAACCAGGCCTATTGCGACTGGGTTGGCAAAAAAAGCGGAATCTTATATGACCCGAATGGAACTGCAAAAAAAGTCAGCCAAGGCGCTACCATCGGTGTGAATTTATATATCGCAAATCGTGAACTCGCAGCGGCCGGCCAAGAAGGAAGTTCGAAAGATTATAATTTCAGGCTATACATCGGACCGAAAGAAAAAAGTGTTTTCGATAAGAATGAACAATATAAAAACTGGGGCTTCGTAAATGTAATCAATTTCAATTCGTGCTTCTGTTGTCCAAACTGCCTGATTAATCCGCTTGCTTTCGGAATACTCGCGACAATGAAATGGATGTATGGTATATGGCCGCACAACTATGGTATTGTTATCATCATACTGGTTTTCTTAATGCGTCTTATTATTCACCCGCTTACTAAAAAGAGCCAGGTCTCTATGAGCAAGATGGGCAAGCTTGCACCGAAGGTAGAAGAAATCAAAAAGAAATACGCCAACGACCAGAAGGAAATGAACAAGAAAATGATGGAACTGTACAAGGAACAGGGAGCGTCACCGATTATGGGTATGCTTCCGATGTTCGTACAAATGCCGATTTGGATTGCACTCTGGAGCGCCGTAAATACAAGCGTTGCATTACGAGGTGAAGGTTTCCTGCCATTCTGGATAACGGACCTTTCCACTCCAGACGCGGCTTATACTTTCACTAATCCTATTACGATACCTGTATTAGGCTGGCAGATATTTTCTATAAATTTACTTCCTATACTTATGGGCGTTGCATTCTATTTCCAGCAGAAAATAATGCCGGCTCAAACAGGAGCTTCTAATCCGCAGATGGAAACGCAGCAGAAAATGATGAAAATCATGATGCCATTAATGTTCCCGCTCATGCTCTACAACGGCCCGTCTGGTGTAAATCTTTACATCATGTCGAGTACTTTCGCCGGTGTAATCGAACAAGCGGTTATCCGTAAACATATAGAGGAAAAAGAAGCGGAAGAAGAAATTGGCAAAGTTTCTGTAACTAAAAAAACAGGCGGCAAAGTTAAAAAGAAAAGACCAAAACCGTTCTTTAAAAGTTAGGGCATGTATAATGCAAACGATACAATTTTTGCAGTCAGCTCTCCTACTTCAGATAAGAGAGTAATTATCAGGTTAACCGGACCTGATACGATTGCGGCTTGTCAT
Source organism: uncultured Pirellulales bacterium (assembly GCA_964567805.1). Taxonomy (GTDB): domain Bacteria; phylum Planctomycetota; class Phycisphaerae; order Sedimentisphaerales; family Anaerobacaceae; genus JAFGPS01. The sequence goes on from CAZMPL010000346.1 coordinate 2,461, forward strand.
AAATTATTAGATAGCCAAATTGCATCAGATAATAAAAAACGCGCAATCATAAATTGCAGAATTAGAATCGATAGCGAATTAGAATTGACCGCCCTTTTGTATTTCTTTCCTTCACCAAAATCTTATACTGGTGACGATGTTGCGGAAATTCACATATATACAAATCCATCTGTTACACAGGCTATTTTAGACAAATTAATCAAGCTTGGTCTTCGCACAGCAGAACCGGGCGAATTTACATCACGCGCATACCTGAACGGCCGCATGGACCTTGCGCAAGCAGAAGCGGTAAACGAAATCATAGTCAGCTCAAACCAGTTTCAGTTATCAGCCGCGGAGAATCTTCTTTCCGGCAAGCTGTCACAAACTACAGAAGAACTTCGCTCGTCAATAATCGATTGCATGAGCAGACTCGAAGCTGGACTTGATTTTAGCGGCGAAGAAATCGAGTTTATCTCTCAGGATGAAGCTATGGAAAAACTTACTCAAATAAAAAACAAACTCGAAGAATTACTCGCCGGAAGTATCCAATACGAAACACTGGTAGATTTACCTTCCATCGGAATCGCAGGTGCACCAAACGCGGGCAAAAGCACACTGACAAATAAACTGCTCGGCACAGAACGCAGTATAGTCTCGCATGAGCGAAAAACTACAAGAGATGTCCTTACCGGCATGCTGCAGCTTGTACACTATAATTGTGTTCTATTTGATTGTGCCGGCTTAATTGTCGAGCCGGATAATATTTTGGATGAATTGGCACAGCAATCTGCTATTGATGCATTGAGAAACAGTGCTGTTGTAATTTTCTGCGTTGACATTTCCAAAGACAACTGGAACGAAGATTTTGAAATCAGGAAATTGATTAATCCAAAACATATCATTCCTATTGTGACCAAATGCGATTTAGTCGAGCCAGAGAATCTCCCAATTCTACTGGAAAAATTACATAACATATTTGGATGCGATTTTATTCCAGTTTCTGCAAACACTGACCACGGCACAAAAGAGTTGCTTGAAAAAATTGATTTGCTTCTCTGCTCCAAAACATCAAATACTGAAAGTCCTCTTGCATTAGTTTCGCGACACAAAAAAGCGGTAACAGATTCAATTACAAATATCAACGATTCCATCGAAGAATTGAAGAATGGCAATGATGAAGTATGCACAATGACTCTACGAGCGGCTTATAGAGAAATATCACAAATAGAACAACACAACCTCGACGACCAAATCCTGAACCAAATCTTCTCAAAATTTTGTATTGGGAAATAATAATTTACCAGTTCTTATACCTCAACAAAACAAAAACACGAATTAAACAACCGCGGCGTAATAATATTTTTTAATTTTTTTGCTTTTATTGCTCAAAATGTTATATAATATGTAGATAATAATGAAC
>CAZMPL010000347.1:0-3852 GCA_964567805.1 uncultured Pirellulales bacterium
TTCAAGTCACCTTATATTCACCTGACAAAATACGTCAAAGTGAGGCTTTGAATCTGCTTTATAGCGAAATAAGAAAACAGGGTTTTATCGTAGAGAATAGAAATAATATATTTTATATCAAACGCGCACAATCCGATCCAGGCCAACCTATTAAATCACTTGGTCCGGATGACTCTCTTGATGATATTAAAAATGATGACGAAAGAGTTAGAAAAACATATAACCTGAAATACTATAATTCTACTGATATGGGAAAACTATTAGTTCCACTTGTTAATCCAACAGGGATTATAACTGCCTATTCATTGACAAATACATTAATGGTAACAGATACAGTAAAAATATTAAAGCAATGTGAAGAAATAATCAAATATTTAGATACGAACCTGCCAAGTGTATCAAGTGAGCTTTCAGCCGTGGAAGATCCGAACGAAGTTATTAAAATAATAAACCAGATCCTTAATCAAAAGGCAGATCCAAATTATGTCGCTCCTACTGGAAGAACCAGCCGCACTAAAAAACTGGCAGATTCGAATTCAATTCCAAAAGATGAAGTAATTAATCCTGATGACCCGAATGAAACCGCTCAAAGACAAGAATCTGAAACTGTATATATAAAATATGTCGATGCTGATATAGGTGCCGAAAAGTTACAAGAACTCTTCAAGGAAATTGAAACTGATTTAACGAACAGGTTAATCATTTTGCCTTTAGCTACATCGAAACAGATACTTGTTTTCGGAAACAATGAAAAAGACAGGGCTCTTGCGGAAAGCCTGATACACAACATAGATTTGCAAGCGGCGGAGAATACTTACGATTTCGAAAAGATATCGTTGAAACACATTGAACCAGAGATATTTTCCAGTCTCGTAACAAATGTAATCCAGGAATACAGGAATCTGAAATTAAATTTGTACCCTGTTGTCTCTTCAAAAGAGATTCTTGTTTTTGGTGGAAAGGAATATCGTAACGTAGTCAGGAAGTTTGCTGAAAAAATAGATTTTCAAACGAGCCGCTTAAATATAGAAGATTCAAATTCTCCGGCGTTAAAGACAGCGTCTGATATATTTCTGAAAGTATTTGAAATTCAAAACTGGAATTCAGTAGAATTGGCGGAAATTCTGAATGCTATAATTAAGAATAAAATTAATAAAGATATTACTACAAATTTGGAAACAGACCCAATCACACTGATTCCATGGCCGGAAAAACACTGGTTAATCGTTAAAGCCTCCGAAGAATCCATAACCTTTATTGCGGAGTGGATAAAGAAGCTTGATAGTGAATATCCTGATAAAATTAAAAACGTGTCTCTTTCTGAGATTGATGATCCAAACCAAATTATTACAAAAATCTATAGTATAAAACTTAACTCACCTGAGCAATTACTTAAAATTGTTGAACCTTTGATTAGCGATGAGGGCGATTTAGTAATAACAGCAGAAGAAATGTCACTTGAAATAATTGTAAGAGACAAAGTCAGCGTTCTTTTACAGATTGAAAAGATAATCAGCGATTATGATTTGCAGAAGAACAAAGAGCAGCAAGTCTCATCTGAGCCGCTGGTGGCTATTCAAACTTCTGGTCTTACAATAAATGGAATTAAAGAGGTACTAACTAAATGGACGGGCAAAAAAGTAATACCTTCAGAAGATGCAAATAATCTTTCGATTATAGTATTTGCAGCAGAAAAAATGACTCGAAGCAACGCTGTTAAACTTATCTATGCGGCGATAAAACAGCAGGGATTTATAGTAGAAGAAACCGAAGATTCTATCTATATTAAAAACGGAGAAGATTTATTAAATAGCAGCCCAGGCGATATGAATGATTTCGATAGAATCCAAATCATATTTGCGGATATGGATGAACTAATCGAAAACATAGTAATAATAACAGCATATTTTGACTTGAACCATTCAAGAAATATAAACATTCAACCGCTTTTAAAATTAAATCAGATACTTGTTCGCGGAGATAAAATATATAAGGACATGGTTAAACAAATTATTGCTGTAATTGATAAACCTGATAGCCCTGTGCAAAGAAAGGTTTTTCAACTCACATATGCAAACGCCGAAGAAGTTAAAACAAAAGTTGATGAATTATTCGGTGGCGGCGTAATAAGTAAACCAGAACATATATCTGCAGACATGTTAATAACAATTGCTAATCCATTAGGGAATGAGGTTATTGTTCTGGCTTCAAAAGAAAAGATGAAAGAGATTGAAAAACAGATACTTATATGGGATTCGCCTGAGTTATCGTGGATTGCTCAATGGACTTTGTAAACAATTAGCCTTTGAAGATTAACATGAGGATAATTATTATGAAGAAAATCGCAGCTACGCCGCTTAGAATCAAAATCGCGGTGCGGTATTGAGTGATTTTTTCAGAAGCGTAAACATCGCTTTCGTCTTCGACCGCTTCTCCTTCTTCAAGTGACTCGAGCGCGGTTACATCGAATTTCCTGTGAGCCTGCAAAGGCGCCTTGCCCTCTCGCAAAGCTTCCAAATCAGCGAGAAGTTCTTTAACGTCTTTATAGCGGTCTTCCCTGTCCTTTGCCATCATAATTTCGATGACTTCAGAAACGCCGGCAGAAAGATTCGTATTTATATGGTCCGGCGGAATAAGTTTTTCCTTCAGGTGCTTTCTCATAACATCAGCGGAATTATCCGCCATGAAAGGAACTCGCCCGGTTACCATATGATAGAACGTTGCGCCGAGACCGTAAATATCAGCCCGGCCGTCAATATCTATCTTGCCGCGAATCTGTTCGGGTGAAATATAGTAAGGTGTGCCGTAAGCCTTGCCTTCTTCGCTTTGTGCGGCTTCGATATCGCTTGTAGCACGAGCCAAACCCATATCAGCGAGTTTGACTACACCTTTAGAGTTTATCATTATGTTCTTGGGCTTAACATCACGGTGAATCAGATTCTGTGCGTGCGCGTGTTCGAGAGCATGAGCTACCTGGATTATTATTTCAAGCGCCTCGGACTCGGTAAAAATCTTGCCCGCGTTCAAATCATCGGAAATATCTTTGCCCTCGACATATTCCATTACGAAATAGTGGTGCCCGCCTGCTTCACCGACGTCGATTGCCTGTACGATATTCGGATGGTTAAGTTTGCCGGCGGCCTGACCTTCCTTGTAGAATCGAGTTACATATTCGGGGTTGTTGCTAAATCGCTGGGGCAGGATTTTTATAGCCACGATTCTGTTCAAACTCAACTGGCGGGCTTTATAGACAACAGCCATTGCGCCTGCGCCGAGTTTGCCGAGAATTTTATAGCCGGGGATTTGATGAGGAGCCGCTTTGCTTTCCTTGATGCTCGAAGTGAGACGTTTGGCCTGACTGGCAGTAATAAAACCAAGCTCTACCATAAGGTCCTGAAGAACTACAGGATCAGTCTTACGGCGGCTTTCCATCTGCTTGAGGGAGTGCTTCAATTCGTCGTCGGTGCACAAACCCTGATCAATAGCCATTTTGCCAAATAGAGTATCGTAATTAGTTTCGTTTGTCATCGGCCCTGCATCAGAAAGATCACAAAAATTGTTAATATCCAATCCATTGGTTTTTTATGACCCGATAATCATATTACAGCGGTAATTATCGGCCTATTGCGACCAATGTCAAAGAAATTTTAAAATTTCTTTAAGAAAAACAGAAAATTTACAAAAATATTGTAACCAATATTCATTCTGTCATTCGACTTTTTTCGATTGTGAGTTTAGCTATATCATTTCAAATCATACATCTTAAAATACCGTTTTCAGTTCTTTGTTTCTGTTATTTCAGTCTAATTTCATATCAGAAATCGATGATTTTTTTAATAAATTTTCCTTTTC
>CAZMPL010000348.1:0-3836 GCA_964567805.1 uncultured Pirellulales bacterium
GGTGGAATAGATGTAAATGTGCCGGGACAACTTGAGAACCAGGTCATCATAGACTGGAGACAGAAACATCCGGTATTAAATTATGTTAATCTTCAGAATCTTTTCGCGGCTAAATGTTATAAGATGGATTTGCCTCGTGATGCTGACGCTCTTGCGGAATTTAATGAAACACCCGCGATGGCTATCGTAGAAAGAAATGGCAGTGTTTTTCTGATAGTTGGATTCGATATTCTCGAAACGAACTGGCCTTTCGAACCGAGCTTTGTTCTGTTTTGTTATAACGCGACGAGCTATCTTGGAATGCAGATTTCTCAGCAGCAGAAAAATGAACTTAAAGTTGGAGAACCTATAGTAATCGAAGGACTTGTTCCAGGTACGGAAGCAAAAGTCACTATGCCTAACATGGAAAACGTTTCTATACAAGCCAATCCGAGCGGTATTATTCGTTTTGCTGAAACAAACTATGTCGGCCAGTATCTTCTGAGTATTTCAGACGGCAAGCCGCTGCCTTATGTCGTTAATCTTTTAGATTCATCGGAAAGCAATATAAAGCCAATCAAAGTGCTTGAATTGGCAAACTCGCAAACGGTTACGGCACAGGAAGGAACGATAAGCAGGGCGAATATACCTTTATGGCCGCTCCTTGTCGGGTTGGCTTTATTGCTTGCCTGTCTCGAATGGTTTGTGTATAATTCGAAAATCAGGATTTAATTAAATATGAAATCGGGTGAGGATTACATATGTATAAAAATTATATAAAAAGAAATTACTTTCATAGAGCTATTGTATTTACCTTATGTTTGGCATCCATTTTCGCGTTTAGCAATTCTGTTTTTGCCAATAACAAACCTGTCTTTAATATAGATGTATTTTACGGGTGGGGCGGATATTTTCGACCGATGGAATGGACTCCGGTAGAAATCACGATAAACACAACCCTTGAAAAACCATTTGAAGGAGAATTAACTCTTAACTCCCAGCAGGATGGTTTAAATACTTTAAATATTGTATTCCCAAAACTTGTTCTTACACCTGATTTAACAGAACATATTCCTATGGTGACAAAGATTGCCTTTACAAATCAAAGATGTAATTTAAGGCTCGATAGCAGCAGAAGAAAAACTGTATGGAACCTGGAAGATAATATAAATAAAGTACCCGGAAAAAGCCCTGCAATTTTTGAGAATGATATGCTGATAGGAGTAATTGGCGCAGGGAAGTTCGGTATTCTTGGATTAGAAAAGCAAGCATCCTCTTATTACAAAGGAAATCAAATCCCAGGTAAAGTATATGTTGGAAATAAACAGGCATACATGGTACCATGGGACTGGACGGGTTTTGCCTCACTTGATTTGCTTGTTCTTTATGATCCAGACTGGATTCAGTTAAAAGAACAGCAATTACAAGCTATAAATGAATGGATATTAAATGGCGGAAAAATGCTGCTTGTTTTGGGAACAAAACTTCCGAGGGGTGAAAATCCTCTTACAAAGATTTTACCTTTCGATTTTCTGGACGCAAAAGAGGTTAATATTTCTCAGCGGCAGTTATTTAAGTGGAAACTATCAGAGAATAATTCTGAAAAAGTCACTCTAAAACCTCTTGTACCTAAAGAAGGCGTTAAACTTTACGAAGGTGATTTGTACCAGGAAAATCAATATTTCTTCGGTACCGGATCAGTAGGTTTCGGAACAGTTGGAGTATTAGGCTTCGACCCGGAAGATTTCAGTTATTCTCAGGATATTAATAAGTCGCGTTTCTGGGTAAATATAATCAGGTCTATTATAAAATCTGAAGGCTCAGAAGATAATACAATATTGGGATATAGAAGAATTGATTATACACCTGAACCAGGTTCAAACAAGAACCAGTCTGGTCAATCATTAATGTCAAATCAGCTAAGAAATCGCGGCAATTACGAGATAGCAAGCGCGTATTCATTAAACAATAAAGTGATGGAGTTCCTGTATCAGGATATCAAGCCATTAAGTGTCTGGTTTGTAATTCTGTTATTAGGCGCACTGGCAGTTTTATTGGGACCTGTTGATTATCATTTTCTGAAACGTATTGACCGTTTACCGTTAACATGGCTGACATGTTCATTCTGGATAGTTGTATTCACTGTCGGTGCATATTACGGCGTTCAGTATGTACGCGGCGGCAAAATGCAGCTGAGAGTAGTTTCTGTCATTGATGGTATTACGAACGAAGATATGGCATGGGCTACACATTATAGCGGCTTATTCGCGTCTAAAAGTGACAGATACGAGTTAGAGAACCTTCTGCCGAATCAATGGTGGTCCGGTATCGCTCCAACACAGGAGCGGTTATCTTCTTACAGCAGCGAGATTGGAAGCAGAAGAATCTATTGTATCCAGGAAGAAGGAGGGAATTTGCCCGAATCATTACCTGTTAATATTTGGGATATACAGTGCATGCTTACCGAATCGTCGATAGATAAAATGCCGTTCAGCGCTGATGTAAAACGAAATGGAAACTTAGAAATTATTGTTACCATTAAAAATGAATCAGATTCTGATATTACGAACGGTTATGTAATGATTGATAAGAATAGTGGAATACAATTCGGCAATGTGCCGGCCCATGGAGCCCAGCAGTTCATACAAAATATCATGCCATTGAATAACTGGAATAAAAATATTAATGAATTCACTTCGGTATCCATGTACACAGACTCAAGTTCCGGTAATTTTAGAAATGAAGCCGCATGTTTTGCACAAGGAACTCTCCAGAGAACGCAGGCTATGAGTAATTATCTCAATAAAGGAGCTGCGATTGTTTGTGTGACATATAACAACGCTCCGGTATCATTTAAAATTAAAAAACATTCAGTCAGCGAAGAACATATACAGTTAGCACGTCTTGTTGTTTTTCCGAACTAAGAGGGAACAGGAAATGATAGAAATAAAACATTTAACAAAAGTATTCGGTAATCTTACCGCGGTTGATGATCTTAATTTATTTATTAAGCAGGGTGACATATTCGGATTTATAGGCCCGAATGGTGCAGGTAAAACTACTACCATGCGTATTCTTGTTACGCTTATGGAACCCACACGAGGCCATGCGTCAATTGACGGTCTCGATGTTTCAAGATATGGTCAAAAGGTTCGTAGAGTAATCGGTTATATGCCTGATTTTATGGGTGTATATGACGACTTGAAAGTATTCGAGTATCTTGAGTTTTTCGCGGCGGCTTTCGGTATCGAGCGAGCGAAAAGAAAATCAATCGTAGAAGGAGTTCTCGAACTGACTGATTTGCAATCCAAAAAAGCCGCAACAGTCGATAGTCTGTCACGAGGTATGCAGCAGCGGCTTGGTCTTGCGAGAGTTCTGATTCATGACCCGAAAGTTCTTATTCTCGATGAACCGGCAAGCGGCCTTGATCCGCGTGCGAGAATTGAAATCAGGGAATTATTGCGTGAACTCAAGAGAATGGGAAAAACAATAATGATTTCCAGTCACATTCTCAGCGAACTCGAAGAAATATGCGACCAGGTCGGAATTCTCGAACACGGCCAGTTGGTATATAGCGGCACGATAGAAGAAATTCGTCCGAGACTGGGAATCCATACAAAAGTTCGTGTTCAAGTGGTTGATAACCAGGAAAAAGCGATTGAATTATTGTCAGCTTTGCCTCAGATACATCAGGTTCAGCTTAATAAAAATTATATTTTGGTAACTTTCAAAGAAGGCGAAAACATAGACGGCGTAATTGCTCGAACTTTGGTAAACGCGAATCTCGATGTTATCGCGATACAGCCCGAACAGATTAAACTCGATGACGCGTTCCTCCAGTTGACAAAAGGAATCGT
>CAZMPL010000349.1:0-3824 GCA_964567805.1 uncultured Pirellulales bacterium
CAATCAGGAAGGGCATATACATGATAACGATAAACAGGAAATCGGATATTGGCCAAGTCCCGACTATTTAAGAACGCGTACTATGTTAGGCAGCAAAAACAGGGGCCAGAAATTTATCGGCGAAGAGAATAATTCCGAAGGAAGTGACAAGATTATCGAATTGGCCGATGAAAATGATGCTCGTCCAATTTGGGTAACTGTATGGGGCGGCGGAAACACACTTGCTCAGGCATGTTGGAAAGTACAAAAGGAACGAACGCCGGAACAACTCAAAGCGTTTCTGGATAAAATTCGTGTCTATACGATAACCGATCAGGATGGAGCACAAAAATCCGGCAATACAATCAATTGGCCGGAAAGTTCTCATCAATGGATGCGAAAAGAATTTGAAAAGGACCTGTTCTTTATCTGGGATGAATCCGCATGGCGTTTTCAAAATGGCGCTGGTTCGAGAAACTGGCAGCAGTACGCGGAAAATATTCAGGGGCATGGCAATCTTGGCGGCAGGTATCCTAAATATAAATATGGAGTCGAAGGTGACACTCCTTCGTTTCTTTATCTTTTGCCGAACGGATTGAATAATCCGGAAGTTCCAAACCAGGTAAGCTGGGGTGGATATTTTGTATTCGGCAAATGCAAAGACAACGAAACAAATGCTTATCAAAATCATTCAGGTAATGAAAACAGTATCTCCGGGAAATATCAGCAATATTTCTACCAGGCAACCTTCAACAATTTTGCCGCTCGTATGGACTGGGCAAAAGACGGCGCTGGAAACCGTAACCCGGTTGTAGTCGTTAATGGTGATAGCAGTCTCGCAGCTATGAAGATTGCTGCCCCTGGTCATGGTAATACTGTTATTCTCGATGCCTCGGCGACAACTGATCCGGATGGTGATAAACTGACGTTCAAGTGGTGGGTTTTACCTGAAGCGGGAACATGGACGCAAGACATCACAATTTCAGGCAGTGATACAAATCGCGCGACGGTAAAGATTCCTGACGACTCAGCAGGGAAGAGTTTTCACGTAATATGCGAAGTAATCGATGACGGCGTACATAATCTAAGTTCGTATCGCAGGATTATTTTCGAACCTTTCACCGAAGAACGATAAGCCATAAAGAAATACTTAAAACCTTGCAATAAGATGAAATATTGTGTAAACAATAGCAAAACAGCTGCATTTACGAACCTATTATGAGGTTTTTCGTAAAATAAGCAGCTTTAGTGCGTTTGAAAAGGTAACTTATGGCAGAAAAATCAGAAAAAACACCCGACAGGAGGCAGTTTCTTGCCGAGACTATGAGATATGCCGCTTTGGGTGCGTTTGGCGCTATAGGTGGAATCGCACTTGCTAAAAGACACAGACTGGCTAAAGAAGGCTTATGCGCCGAAAACGGCCCTTGTACAGGCTGTGCACAATTCGTAAATTGTTACCGGCCGCAGGTCTGGCAGATTGACCCATATAAATGTGTTGCGTGCGGCAATTGTGCGACTCATTGCGTGCTTGAAGAATCGGCCGTTAAGTGTGTTCAGGTTTATCCGATTTGCGGTTATTGTAAAATTTGCTTCGGATTTTTCGAGCCTGACCCGTATGAAATAAACGAGGGAGCTGAAAATCAGCTTTGCCCGACCGGCGCGATTGAACGGAAGTTTATTGAAGACCCGTATTACGAATACACAATCGACGAGTCACTCTGCATTGGTTGCGGCAAATGTGTCAAGGGCTGCAATACTTTCGGCAACGGCTCGTTTTTCTTACAGGTTCGTCACGACAGGTGTAAAAATTGTAACGAGTGTGCTATCGCGGCCGCTTGTCCTTCGCAGGCGTTTGTTCGTGTGCCCGCTGATAAACCATATCTTCTTAAGAAAGCGGAGCATGCTTGATGGTACGCTTTAGGAATATTGCAACATGTATAGCCGTAGTGTTGATTCTCGGCGGTTTGGTTTTCGCCGCTGAGTCAAGATTTCCACCTCCAGAATTCGAGAGCGGCCATGAATTTCCTCAGACTACAACTCCACAAGCCAGAGAAGGTATATTTGCTTATATCGATTCTATTGTTCTTTTCGGAACGCTTGGTTTGGCGACATATCTTGCGTTGAAAAAACGAAGCAGGAAAGCAATTTTCGGATTAACAGTTTTTTCTCTGCTTTATTTCGGATTTTATCGTGATGGATGTATTTGCCCGATAGGCTCGATTCAAAATGTCACCATGTCATTATTTGACCCTTTATATGCTGTACCGATAGTCGTAATTATATTTTTCCTGTTGCCGCTTATTTTTACGCTCTTTTTCGGCAGGACGTTTTGTTCGAGTGTATGTCCCCTTGGTGCGATTCAGGAAATGGTTTTGATAAAGCCTCTTTCTGTACCGCGATGGCTCGAAAGCGGCTTGCGATTATTAGCATACTTTTATCTTGGCTTGGCGATTTTATTTGCCGCGACGGGAAGTGCTTTTGTAATTTGCAGGTACGACCCGTTTGTAGGATTTTTCCGATTAAGTGGAAACGCGAATATCTTGATTTTCGGCGCGTGCTTCCTGGTTCTTGGAATGTTTATCGGCAGGCCGTATTGCAGATTCTTATGTCCACTTGGTGTAATATTCCGGCAGATATCGAGAATCTCAAAAAGACGTGTCACTATAACTCCCGCCGAATGTATAAAATGCAGGTTATGCGAAGAGTCATGTCCATACGGCGCTATCCGAAAACCGGCTGAACAATGGACAAAAGAGCAATACAGTAAGAGCAAAAAGCGAATCGCCTTCATTCTCGTTATTTTACCTGTATTGATATTTCTCGGAGGCTGGGCGGGAAAAAGTGTAAAAAATACTTTGGCGCAGATGCATCCGACCGTACGATTGGCCGAAAGAGTTCGCTTGGAAGAAACCGGGCAGGTCGAGGGAACAACAGATGCCAGTGACGCATTCAGAACTACAGGCGTGGAAAATTCGGAACTTTACGAACAGGCATCAAATATACGCCGGAGTTTCGGATTAGGCGGCTTATTATTAGGAGCATTTCTGAGCTTGATGATTGGAATGAAACTTATCGCTGTCTCTGTATGGAGAGAAAAACCTGATTACGAAGCAGATCGAGCGAGTTGTTTTGCTTGTGGAAGATGCTTCGAATATTGTCCCATAGAGCATAAAAGACGAAATGAACGAAAACTTAAATAACAACAAGAATAATGACGCTGTAAGCCAGTGGTATAAAACCGCGATTTCGACTGCGGTTGTAGCCGCGGGTTTTTCGTTTGTTGTTCTTGTACTTCTATTTGCGAATTTTATTCGTTCGAGTATAACCGAATCAAAACAGGAGCAGGAACTGATTAATCTCAAAGCTGAAATTGTAAAAACGCCGGACGATTCGCAGCTTTTGGAAAAAATTCGCCAGCGAGATTTGAGGTACAGGCAGAATATTTTCGGCAGAATGGATTTCAATCATAAAGGCGGGCATTTGCTTCTGGTTTCTGTGATTGTTATGCTCATAAGTTTTAAGATTGCAATTTCACTTAATAAAAAAATGCCTTCACCTCAACACCGTGGAGATAATCTGAAGGAGCAAATTAGCGAAGCAATTCTATCCAGATGGTCAGTGACAAGCGCTCTGGTTATTCTTGCATTTGGAATTGTTTTATTTGCGATTAAACAAAATGTGGTATTTTATGAGGAACAACTCATCGCAGGAGTTTTTCCGACTGATGATGAAATCGCTCGGAATTGGCCTCGTTTTCGCGGGCCCGGCGGTCTTGGGATAAGCGCTTATACGAATATCCCGGAAAAATGGGATGGAAAAACAGGCGAAAATATATTGTGGAAATC
>CAZMPL010000350.1:0-3787 GCA_964567805.1 uncultured Pirellulales bacterium
CTGCGGTCGAATTCGGTCCAATGCACATGTATGACAAGGGGTTTTTTGCTTATAGCGGCTACAGCGAGTCCGGCCGGATAAGTCATCCAGTCATGTGCATGAATAATATCGAATTCTTCATCTAACGCTAATTCAGCGGCCATGGCGGCATATCTATGAATTTCTGTATACATATCCTGACTGTAATCTGAAGAATCCGAAGATTGATTGGATAAAAGAGAATTATTGCTTAGTAATACTCTTTTTTGTCTAAAGATTTCTTCGATTTGTTTTTGATATGATTCTGGTGTCGAGTATGGTTTCAAAATAGAATTTAATGAGCGGAATTTTACATTTTTCAATTCTTCTGTTTCAAAGCTGGAAGCAGGTGACATATGTGAACCGGGTGTCAGGAGTTTGACATGTGTTGCATATTTACTATCAACTACTTTAGGAAGAACGAACGTCACTTTCATGCCAAGCTGGTCCATTGCTTTAGTAAGGCCATAACAGGCCGTGCCAAGACCACCGCTAATGAATGGCGGAAATTCCCAACCTAACATGAATATTCTCATAATAAATACCTAACAAGTAACTATAAAACATTGATGTAAAAGTTTTTAGTTCTGAATTAAAATTATTAAGCTGATTATTCAGAGTCCAAAAACACCTATTCATCACCCAATAAAAGCCTACATCGGCAGGAAAAACCCTTATCTTAACTTGCTATAAATGAAATTATAAGGCATTTGCTCCTATTCAATATATTAATCGGGAATTTTAATGATTTTTGTTCAAGAAATTTTTTAAAATCCTTAATTTTCATATTGAAAATGCTTTTTTTACAAAAAAAATAAAAAAGCTATCCCACCTCTTTAGAGGCGGAACAGTTTTTTTCAAAGGGCTTTATCATAAATGCTAAATACATAACCAGAAAGTAGGCCTCTCTGGTTGGTAGTAAAACTATTTTCAAATCGCGTTTTACAGATCCTGTGGTTTCACTGTGCTGCGGCGATTTGCCTTTGTGCGGTCAATTGCTGCATCAAGCATAGCATAGACTTTATTACTGAGGGGTTCAAGCGTTTCCGATGATGTCATCATCTTTTTGCTTTTAATGTAAGCCTTTACTTTGCTGGCTACAATCAATGAATCCCTTTTCTTTGTCATTAACAAAACCTCCTTATTTTAAATTTATCCTAAATATGAATGTCCGGCATTTAATTATAAGCCCGACACAACAATTATTGATGTTATTACATATGTACAAAAGAGTTGCAACAAAAAAATTTCAAAAAGAATATAAAAATTAACAAAATTGTTATCAATAGTATGAAATTTGCTTTGGCCTGTATAGCGGCTTTTATGGCCAGTATATGCGATTTTTATTTTTTTCTTTATAAACATTAAATTTTCATTATTGACCTGTGATATTTTGACGAAAACATTAAAAAATTAATGATTATGAATATTAAAAGAAATAAACGTTGTAGTGATTTAATCATTAAAAGTAATAGAAACAAATCGGATTTAGGGACCGATAATTAATTAAGATTAAGTTTTTGGAGAAAAAAATGTCAAGACGTTCAAAAAAAGTTAACAAATCACATGTAAGTTTAGAGGGATATGTGGTTGCTGTTTTTGCAGAGGATACAGGGCAGGCGCTGGAATACAAACATTTACTGGATAATAATGATATTCCGGTTGTGATAAGCGAGCAGGATAATGTGGAAGATGAAGAAACGAGTGAAATCGCTGTCATGGTCCCCGAAGAATATGTTGACGAAGCTCATGTAATTATCGAATCTCAGCAGGCATATGATGATTTTTATGATTTTGCATTAGATGATGACAGTGATGAAGATTTTGACGCTGATCTCTTTGATGATGAATATTAATATGAATTAACTCAGCGTGTTGAAAGATTAATTTATATCATTTATGTCATAATATACATGAGATGAGATATCCTGCACAGGACCTGGAGGACAAATATGATAGATAAAACAAAAGAAATCAAAGTTGAAAGAAGAAAAATCGTTGTTGATAGACGTTTAGGCCTTGATAGAAGAAGGGGACCGGGAAGAAGACTTGCAATAGATCGTAAATCGGCCGAAGAGGGTCAGATGACTCAGGAGCAGTTTGATTTCCTGATGGCTATCGAAGAATACAAGCAGAAAAATGCACGACCTTTTCCGACATGGACAGAGGTACTTGATGTGGTAAAGGCACTGGGATATAGAAAAGTAGCAGAGCCGCAGCAAATTGAAAAGAACCGTGATGTTCATGAGCCTGCTATGACAGACATATATCCTGATGAAAATATTGTATAAAATAATTTCGATGCGGAGACGAAATTATAAAATTTGACAGGAGTCAATATATTTTATATTGACTCCTTTTTTTATTTACAAATCAATTTCATACATGGAAACTTCCGGCTTAATATTAATTTTTAATACGTTTTAAACCGTTAATATTTACTTGCCTGCAGAGTGAAAAAGTGCTATTTGTAAATATAGTGAATAGTTATGCGAAAGATAAGCAGTCCAAGTTTAGCACAATTACTGCGGCAGTTAAAGTTTACGCCGCAGGAAAAGAGAAGAAACCAACTCGACGCGGCCGAAGAGTTGTTCGGAATTATTGACAAAGACAGGGAGTATCCATTCGAGTTTGTTTGCTTTCGTATTACGGGTTTTCAGCTTAAAAGCGCTATAAGCGGTGAGATTATTAAGGGGGAAAATCTGCTTGAGGACCTGAGAATTTTCATATCCAAACTTTCTGGACAGATAGCCAGGACATTACCTGAAGTAAATGAGAAAGTTTATACATATGAAGAACTTGCCGAGACATTTAAAGTGTCAAAGAAAACTATTTATCGTTGGCGAAGGCTTGGATTAATAGGCGAGAGATTCATATTTAAAAAAGGAACCAGGCGTTTTGGTTTTCTTCAATCTTCAGTCGACCAATTCATGCAATATCATCCTAAGTTAATAGGAAAAGCCGAAAAATTTCAGCGGCTTACGATTCCCGAGAAAAAGCAGATTATACAAAAAGCCCAGAGACTTTCCGCCAATACAAAGCTCTCACGTCACCAGATAATTCAAAAAATCAGTTCCAGCACGGGAAGATGTTTCGAGACAATCAGATATACACTAAATGATTATGAAAACGCGAATCCGCAAAAAAAAGGCAATCTTCGAAAGTCAAATGGTGCAATAGATCCGACTCAGGCGGCTGAAATTTACCGGCTTTATAAGCAGGGCACAAATATAAAAGATTTAATGGAACGTTTCAGCCGGAATAAAAGCTCTATATACCGAATAATAAATACGAAAAGAGCAAAATTACTTCATGCAAAGAAAATTGATTTTATTCCAAGCGAGGAATTTCTCAACGAGAACGCACATGCGCAGTTTTTAGCAAAGACTCTTTCCGAAATTTGGCCTGAATCACAAACTGAATTAAGGTTTGTCGATTTGTCAGACCATTCACTCCCTGAATATCTTCAAAACCTGAAAGATATACCGATGTTGAACAGGGATAATGAAATTGAATTGTTCAGAAAATATAACTACCTCAAATATATAGCGGATAAAAGCCGCATGGGTTTGTCTTTAACGCGAGTATCCGGCCAGAAACTTAAACAGATTGAATCTTATTTGGCAGAAGCGGAAGAAATAAAAAGAAAAATTATAGAAGCCAATCTTCCTCTTGTCGTAAGTGTCTCCCGCAAACATATTTCAGGTCGAGTAAACTTGTCTGATTTGATAAGCGAGGGTAATTTTTCGCTCATGAACGCCGTCGAGAA
>CAZMPL010000351.1:0-3766 GCA_964567805.1 uncultured Pirellulales bacterium
TTTCTTAAGCAAAGTCCGTCAGGAAACCAGGAAGAAAAAATCGAATAACTTATAAATAATTTCTTATTGCGCAACAGGTTTTCCGAAAGCAACGAATTCCATAAATCCAGAAATTGAGGTTCCTTTAAATCAATCCTTTTTGGGAGCCTTCAAATATTTACTTGCAAAATCAATAAAGTACGGCCAGTTCGGAGCGTCAGTATGTCCCGCGGAATGTTGTCGAAAACCAACTTCTCCTTCGGTATCCAGAACTTCCAAACCCGGGTATTCTTTGAATCCTGAACCTTTTGCGCCAAGTAATTCATAAACCGGAGATGCCATCTTACCGGCCATCCACATGCCTCTTGCGTCAACCCACTGGTCACTCATTCCACCGCCTTCTCCTGCGCCGCCGCTTATGAATACAGGTCTCGGCGCACACAAAGCAACCAACTCATGTGAATCGACTGGTATATCATTCCATGTATAGTCATCACATGCGTATTTTACAAAGTTGCCGCACATCCAGTGATATTCTGATGCAGCCGCTACGTTTTCTACTATTTCGCCCCAGTCACGTCGCCAGAGACTTGCGCCCGCGGCTCCTGAAGAACTCGGGTAAGCTATTGCCATACGAGGATTATACGCCAGCGCGAGAAGAGCTGCTTTGCCGTAACGCGAGTGACCTGTAATTCCGACCTGTTTCGCATCTACATCAGAATCTGTTTCGAAATAATCAAGCATTCTATCGGCACCCCATGCCCATGCACGCAATGCTCCCCAATCATCGAGGTCACGTGGTTGTCCCTTATTGCAGAGACCGATTATGCCGGAAGTAAGACCTGAGCCGTTGTCCGCCTGAATACTGCCCGGGTTCAATGTACCGTAACCCCAGCCTTTTTCGAGACATCTCTGCTGCCAGCTTGGTCCGCCGCTGGCTCCACCCATCATACCACCGCCCATGCCTCCGATACCGCCCATCATTCCGCCACGACCTCTTGCAGCAGTATTTGGTTGTGCAGCGTTTTCGACCATAGCCGCCATGAATTGACTCGGAGTGGTGATTAAATTTGCACCTGGCCCTGTATTTCCTCTTTGTGGAGCAGTCGCACCACGTGTACCGCGGCCTCTTGTGCCGCCGCCAACGAATCCTCCGCCGAATTGAATAATCACAGGTACAGGACCAGCCGCGTTTGCGGGAGTTGTCACGGTGACCTGGATATCAACTGTAATTGCAGGGTAAGATGAGTTATCTACATAGCCTACGACTGTTTTTGTTTTAATTGGAATATCGCCGTTCTGACCTTCGGTAACTCCGGTGACTTTCCATGTAACCTTTGGTACATTGTCGGGAACTCTGCCGTAAACTTCTTTTGCAAAGTCTTCGATAATTTCCGGGCGTCTTTGATTCCACCATTGTTCAGGGGTAGTGACCTTTTGTCCGTTTTTCAAAGTCAGAACATCAGGATAATTCGGAAAAGGATTTGCTTTTGATTCGTCATAATTGGCGTAATTGGGATTTGATGGACTCATGCCGTCCTTGCCTTGGCGTTTGACTTTCACACCAAGAAGCTTCATGATTCTTGCGAGGTCTTCATCGCTGGACATTTGTACCGGTCCTGATTGGCCAGTTTCCTGAGCGATAGTATAAGATACAATCATCAAACTGATAAATAGCAGGCACAGAAATTTTTTCATTGCAGAACCCTTTCACAGAAAAGTTTTTTAAACTTATTTAACAGAGATTTGATATAATTCCTTTTTGATTGGAGGAACATCTTTTTCCCATGGTCTGGAATATTGTAAAGTTAAAGCAGCATTGCCTTTTGCAATTGCTTTGAATGTCCATATTTCAGTTCCGCCTGAACCGACAATATTTCCGGAAGTATTATAAGGCTTATACTCATTACTGACTTTTTGCAGAATTTCTGGTAGCGGCTCTTCAATACTCCATAAATAGCCTGTAGTCGGATTTGATTCCAGAGCAATAGTAAAAATTTCGCCGCTTTTTAGGGTTATAATGTCGGAATCGGCAGAATAGTGTTTATTGGCACAGCCGATAGAAAGAAATACACATAAAATTAAAGTCGCTGCAATTTTCATTTACTAATCCCTTTCAAAGTTTTTTCTTTATATTATGATTAGATTAGTCAGTTTTGTCTATATGCTCAATTAAGTATTTTACTTTCAAGAAGCTCTTTTGCGAGTGTTTCATAACCCTGTGAAGTAGGGTGACTTGCATCGTTATATAATTCAGCAGGCAGGGCGGAAGGTGAAAAATATGAAATATTATTTTGGTCGAACCATTTTTCGATTTCACTTTTGAGTTTCAGATAGTTATCCAGACTTTCCCCTGAAAGCATATTCTCGTTAAAAGGCCCGATTAGTACATGTATTTTATTTTTTCTTCCTTGAAGCAGCTTGATAGTATTCCTGAAAAACTTCCATTGCAATGATGTATCAGCCTGTACCCACTGAAAATCTCCTGATGATGTTTTGTTTTCTGATGCAACCGTATCCCTGGGTTTTTCTTCGAGTAGTTTTGAATCTATTGCACCAAGCGGATTTTTATATGGATTTTCAAGAGTCCAAGCGGGCATGTTCGTATTTTGAAAATAAACTATATTCAAATGCGAAACCCATGAGGGAAATGCAAAATAACGCTCTAATGCAATAGAAAGTCTCGATGTAAACGGGGCCGTATAACATGGAATTTTAGTTGTAAATTGTGCTACGAGTTTAGGGTGATTAAATCGAAAATCTTTTTCTGTCTGCAGGTCATGTTTTGGCGAACTTAGCCATAAAAGATTCAGATGCAGGATGATATTTTTGTTTTTTATGTCTTTTCCATAATATCGCACCAAGCCTTCAAGAGCCGCGGGGTGCATGCCGTCAACACCCAGATTTGCGAACTTGCTCTCTCCTGATAATTCGTTCAGGTAATGTGAAAGAGTCTGGTTTTTCGTGACATAATGCCCCCAGATAACCGAATCACCTATTATAACTGTTTCATATTTGGAACATGCTAACTCGCTGTAACGTTGATAAAACCAATAGTCACTTCCGAGCTGGTATGGCAAGCGATAATCATCTCCCGGCGAGAATTTCTCAATAATCTTCCAGATAGAAGGTAATGTTATAATTGCGATGACACAAAAAGAAATTACGAAAATCCATTGCCTGATATTCAGGCGAACGCCGTTAGAGCTAAAAAGTATTTCAGTATTTTTCGTATTTAATGAATTCATCGTATTCTAAAATTGTAAATAAATAAAATAACTTCCCTGTGAAGACGAAAATATTGACAGGTATAAGATCATCGAAATAACCATTGTTATGTTTACGAATTTTAGTTCGAGTATTCTTCTCAAACTTGATTCATACATAAACTGGTAAATCCAGATTGCCAGTATCATAATAATCGCGAGCAGGGGACAATAAGGATTGGTAATTCCCGAAGTAAAAATTCTTGAAACAATCAGCCATGCGTCACTGATATTCGATGCGCGAAAGAAAATCCACGCGAAACCAACTAAAATAAAAACAAAAGCCTGTTTAAATATTTTCGGTACCTGTGTTTTATAAAACCCGGTTCGTTCCAGTTCTCGAGTTACAAATCTGCCTATTGCGTGAACCGCTCCCCATATTATAAATGTCCACGCAGCTCCGTGCCATAGGCCTGAAATAACCATTGTTATAAAAATGTTTCTGTATGTATTGAAATTTCCTTTCCGATTTCCTCCGAGTGGAATATAAAGGTAATCTTTGAACCATGACGAAAGACTAC
>CAZMPL010000352.1:0-3758 GCA_964567805.1 uncultured Pirellulales bacterium
AGGAACAGGAAGCGAGATATTTAATGGATTCTATGACAATACGGATGTTCCGAAAAAAATGGCGAAGTTAATCGGTGTGGAACTTAACAATTAATTGAAATGACACCAGAACCATTGTACGGCTATTTTATATTTGACAATTACCCTTGTAATTGGTTAAAATAGCGATAGTTCATAATGGAGAACGGGTGTTTCATGGATGATTAAGATTAAGTTTCCTGCCGTATTTAATCGGAATACATATGTTATCGCAGAAATTACGATGCATATTTTTAATTAGTGCGTTTGTCCTGTTATTTATTTCAATAACAGTCACCAACACATATGGCTGAGGTGATTCGGATGTTGTCGTGGCGACAATAGACACATTACAGGCGATAAATGTTTTCGGAACAAACGCGACATTGCAATTCGAAATCACGGATGATGGTAATCCTGATGGCTGTGAATCGTGGTCTGCAAGTTGTGGTTACAAGCCTCATGAGTCTGATACATGGATTTGGTTGGATAGTCTCATGGGTGCCGGAGAAGGAATTCTACAGCAAAATGTAACCGGACTAATTCCGGGTACTCAATACGATGTAACATCCAGAATAATAAATGCGGGCGGAACAGCATATGGTGACGTTGAAACATTCTGGGTACAGGTACAACAGGGATTGCTTTCTGTTACAACGCTCCCTGCGAAGAGTATTACTACAAAAAGCGTAGAATTGGAATTGCTTCTTAATGATGATGGTGATCCTTCAACTGTCACTTATGTCGATACAAGGTTTGTTTATTGGGCGGATGAAAAACGAACGAAAACAACCGACTGGTTTTCAACAACAGAAGGTCAGCAGTCTTCGATTAAAATATCAGGATTAGAACCTGATACAAATTACTGGTTTTATGCCGAGGCAATAAATGCAACAGGTGGGGCCGCTGGAGAAACTCTCAGTTTTAAAACTCTTCCCGATCCGAATTCAGTACCGACAGCTTTTGATGCTAATGAGCCTGGTTCTCTGATTATACAGAATTTTGTCAAAGCATTGCAAACTGATCTGAACAATCCTCATAACAATCAGGGGATTGTAACGTATGTGGAAAAAGCGGGGAATTTTGCAACATATGATATCAATGACGTTTTCTATTCCAATGTTCCCGGAATAACAAAGACTTCGAAAATTGTTTCTTTACTGCCTATGATAAAAGCAGATGGAAAGGTCACTGGATATTTCGAGTTATCCAAAGACGCAAGACCCGAACTCTTCGATTCAAATGATTCTAATAATGTGGCTTTGCTTGAATTGAGTATTTATTCAACTCTTTTTGCTGATTCAGATATAACATCTGAAAACAGCCTGAAATTCTGGATTCCCAACGATTCTAATTCAGTTATATTGAAAAACTGCTTTAATGGAAAACCTTTGACATTGCAGCAGGTTTCAGCCGATTCGAATGAATCGAATTTAAATTATCCTCTCTGGGATATTAGAAAAGTTATAGAAAAGAACGGAAGGCAAATACCTTTAGATAAATTAGTTGCCCGGAAGTCTAATACTGTTTATGCCTTCTATGAGCTTTCAACTAACAAAGAGCTGTTGGATATAAATCAGGATAATAAAATTGATCCGAATGATTATTCTGAATTATTAGAGGATTTCGGAAAAACCGGTACATTTAGAAGTGATATCGCAGGTTCCAAAGGTTCAGGTTTGCCTGATGGAAAAGTTGACGTGAATGATGAAGTGACATTTATTAAGGAATATAATAAACGATATCCTGAAAATCCGCTTCAGAATCCTTATATCGAAATATCAGAAGATTTTGAAAATGGAAGCATTCAGCAACCTTTTATAAGTTATGGAGATGTACCCTGGGTTATAGATTCCAACACATATTCCGGAAAGTATTCTGTAAAGTCAGGCAATATTTCCGGCAATCAAGTTTCGATACTGGAAGCAAATATCAATACTGTTTCACAAAGAATCAGTTTTAGCCGCAAAGTATGGTGTGAATCAGAATTTGATATTTTGATATTTAAAATAGATAATACAGAAGCAGGGCGATGGTCCGGCCAGATGAATTGGGAAACTGTGGATTTTCAAATCACGCCCGGTACTCACAATTTTAAATGGATATATCAGAAAGATGAATCTATATCGCAAGGACAGGATTGCGTCTGGATTGATAATATTGAATTTATTCTGTATTAATCGAATTGACCAAATAGAGTTATTGTTCCGGCAAATAGCTTGATTACAGTAATGTGCTTTATAATCCATGGGGATGTTATAACTACTTAAATAATAAGGGATTATGGTGTTTAAAGTTTTTTTTCTTCTTTCAAACTGCCATATTTGGTATAATAAGTTTTTAAAGTATATAGTTTAAAGGATGAAGATGATGAAAACGATGAAAAAAGCTGTTTTCTTTCTAATAATTGCAATCAATTCTGCATTTGCGCTTGATACTCCATTCAAGCACGGCGTAAATATTACAGAGTGGTTCGAGAGCCCGAGTGTTGGACAGATTCAGTTTACTAAATATACAAAGCAGGACCTGATTAATATTAAGAATCTGGGTTGTGATGTAGTACGTCTTCCTATTAATTTACATGCTATGACAAGCGGGTCACCGGATTATATTATTGATCCTTTGTTGTACACTTTTCTCGACCAGGTTGTCGATTGGGCAGAGGAGTTGGAATTACATCTGATTCTTGAGAATGATTCTCTCAATCCTCAAACCGATACTCCGACTACGATTGGTAATGTTCTGATTCCTGTTTGGATGCAAATGGCAAATCATTATAAAAACCGTTCGACTTATATTTACTATGAAATTTTAAATGGGCCGCATGGTATTTCAGACCAGGACTGGGGAAATATTCAGGGAGCGGTTATTAATGCTATTCGCGCTATCGATACGACCCATACTATATTAGTTGGTCCTGCCGATTGGAATAATCACAATAATCTTGACGACATGCCGCAATATTCAGATGATAATCTGATTTATACTTTCCATTTTTATGATCCTTATATTTTTACTCATCAGGGAGTAGATACGACTGATCCTTCATTGAAATCACTTGCGGATGTTCCCTTCCCATACATTTATAATAATTCTAATTCTTCTGATAATATGCCTGAGTTGCCGGAGGAATTGAAAGGCACATGGATAGAGAGTGCATTTGGTGTATATGATAGTGATGGAAATCCTGTTGAAATATTATCATTAATAAGAAAGATAGCCGATTTTAAGGAACAAAGCAATTACCCGGTTTTCTGCGGCGAGTTTGGTACATATCGAGAAAATGCAAAAGATTCACATCGTAACTTGTGGTATTTTTGGGTAAGAATGTTATTCGAAATGAATAACATATCATGGGCGAACGCAGAATATAAGGGCGGCTTTGGATTTTTTGAGAAAGATACATACGAACTTTTCAATTTCGATTTAAATGAAAAGCTTCTTCTTTTTCTCGGATTTAAAGTTCCATATCAATCGGAATTTTATCTCTGGCCGGACACGACAGGTTTCTATATTTATAAAGACTATATTGGAGAAAACATCATAGAATCAAGTA
This sequence comes from uncultured Pirellulales bacterium, assembly GCA_964567805.1. Lineage (GTDB taxonomy): Bacteria > Planctomycetota > Phycisphaerae > Sedimentisphaerales > Anaerobacaceae > JAFGPS01. The sequence goes on from CAZMPL010000352.1 coordinate 3,575, forward strand.
CTCTTGGAGCGGGAAAAGTAAATTATTATTCTGTTAATAGTCCTGCTTATGATGATTACTGCATTCATTTTACAGGTGTTGACCAATACGGGAAAATCTCATTGCGTTTTGTCCCGATTAAAGACCTTTCGTGGCTCGCTGCCTATAATTATGCAATAGATTTCTATGTTCGTTCCAACGACCC
>CAZMPL010000353.1:0-3720 GCA_964567805.1 uncultured Pirellulales bacterium
AACTTCGTTCGAGATTCTGAAAAATCAGAAAATGAGTTATGTTGCTTTTAAAAGTAATGTATGGTCAAAATATACTTCAGGTCAATGGAGCGGCGTAGAAGACAATATGCCTGATAATCTTAAGACTGATATTGCAGATGCTTTTGGCCTTGCTTATGATAAGCTCAATGACTATGAAAAGGATCTTCTTGAAGACGCATACGATAAAAGCATGTCCATCGCAAAACGTATCCGTATTAATGTGCATGATTATTCTCAGGAAGATAAGCTGCTTTATAGTGACAATGACCCGCTTAGTATAACTCTTGTGCGCATACTTGCCGACCAGGCAGGTGTCGGATGGTCAACATTTGCTCATACAGGTATCCCGGTAGAAGTACATGCCATAGGAACAGGAAGCGAGATATTTAATGGTTTCTATGATAATACAGATGTTCCTAAAAAAATGGCGAAATTAATTGGCATGGAACTAAACAACTGAGTGATTTTTCTTGTCATACATGTAAAAAACAGGCATCTATTAAGATAAATAGAAAATATGTGACGACCGGTACCATGAATGAAAAATCATCATGAATTGATAAGGCTAATGCAACAAAGTTATATTGGCTCTGCTTAATTTTGTTTGTGCCTTAATTACGTTTCGTTGTTCTGGGTTATTCGGATAGGCTCTAAATCTAAAGTATGTTTAAGAGTGCTTTCAAGGGCTTGGTTACCTTTACCTGTGTTTGTTAGTCCGACGAAAGAAATATTTAGAGCAGGGTAAATAATTGCTCTTGCAAAGAAAGTCCCGCCGCTCCCATCAAACATACTAAGTAAATCATTATCAACTTTCATGACTACCCAGCCATATCCCAACGTTATAGTTTCCTCTGTATCAATACCCATATACATTTCGTTAAGCTTTGCAGGAGTGTGCATGGAGTGGATATTTTTGAAGTATTCTTTACTCAGTAACTTTCCTTTTCCTTGTAGCCCGAGCAGGTTTTCTCTTGCGTATAAGGCAAGGTCTGTAATGCTGCAATTTACTCCACCGGAAGGATTGGCCCATAAAGGAAGGACAAATTCATCATCCAATGCCTGTGATTTCAACGTATTGTTTTCTTTATCGAAGTAATGTCCCCTCGGCTGATTAGGTTCTTTTTCCGAAGCTGGCCAGCCGCCTGTTCTGGCTGTTTTCATTTCCAGCTTCTCAAAAATATTTTGCTTTAATAAATCTTCATATGAATTTCCGGCTGCTAACTCGGCTGCGAGAGCTGCTATCGCCCAGCCAACATTTGAATAAACAACTTTTGTTCCTGGTTTATTTACAGGTTTGAGATTTAAGACGACTTTTGAGACTTCAATCCGTTGTGTTTCTGGGTCTTTATATTGAGTTGGTATATTTTTCCATAACTCTTTAACGATATTTTTATCTTCATATTCATGTTTTTGAAATGGGATAATGCCTGCTTTATTCAAAATAAGTTCATGTATAGTGACTTTTTTGTATTCATCCAACATGGGTATGTCGGGAAGTGCCTTATCCAATGTCATTTCATAAAGCAGTTTGCCTTCGTTTACAAGCATGGCAATTAAAAGCGAAGTCATTGACTTGGCTATAGAGCCAATATGAAAAAGACTATTAATATTCACCGCTTTATAATCACCATCTTTAATGTTTCCTACAGCTGCTTTAGCGATAATGTTCTCACTGTATATCAGAGCCGCCGCCATAGCAGGCTGGTTATATTTCTTAGAAATTTCTTTAAGAATATCGGACAGCCTATTGTCATCTTTGATAAGAATGTCTATATTCTTCCCGCTCGACTTTAATGCTGCAAATATTGAACACGTATTACTGAACTGACTCAATCTTTAAATCTTTCTATACAAATAATTGATTCTTGTTTTGTATGTGGTATATCATGTTGTTTTTTAAGTTATTTGATTGCCATGAACACTTACCATACATGGCTGTATTGTATCATCTTTTTCTCCTTTTCGCGCCACTTTTTTGTCTTTTATCTCATTTTCTTTATTTCTTTACTTATGATTATTGAAGGTTTATTAGACAGGTGAAATATGAAAACCGAAGAAGTAGATGAAATAGAAATTCGTAGCAGAATTTTAACGAAAACGGGTGTAGGAATTCTGGCTGGTGCTACACCGGGTCTTTTGGGGATTGGTTCAGGTGCTATTCTTGTTCCCGCATTTATTTTGTTATCAGGATACTCTATAAAATCAGCAATAGGGCCTTCTCTAACCTGTTTTTGTGTGAATGCTTTTTTAAGTTCAAGTTTCAAACTGGTCCAGGGGTATGCAGTTATACAAACAGCATTACCCCTTTGTTTGGGAGCTTTGATCGGTTCAAATATGGGTGCGGTTATAAACAGGCATTTTCCATCTTCGCTGCTTAAAATAATATTCGGGATAGCTTTTTTATGTATCGCATCCAAATACATCTGGATGTTCATGGGAGTAAAACTGTGACCTGTAAACAAAATAACTCGGTGTTTTTAGAAAAATCAAAAATAAAGTTGAGCGAGATCATAAAAGAAAAAAAACTGGAGAATATTGGTGTATCTGTCATAGTAAAACAACTTACTGCACAGGAGGCAATAGGTGAACCTGGAAGGAGGGATTTTCCTATTATTGAGGGAAAGGAAAGAGTCATTGAGGCACAGTTTCTTAATGCAAAGGGTCATGCTTTCACAGATTCACCTGGTGAATTTATAGGTGAGCTAAAGCAAATACTGGACTTTCCTCTAACAACAAATAAAAATCGAGCCATCTATATTGCCACATTGAACGCCGTGCTTAGACATTTGGACCTTTGTGAAAAAACAGTGCATTGTAAGGATTATGAGCCTGTAAAATGCGCCAAAGAAATATCTTCATACATCTATGAAACGTGGGGTAATAACAAAGTTGGTTTAATTGGTTTAAATCCTGCAATCGCTGAAAGTTTAGTTCAATTATTCGGGTCTGAGAACGTTAAAATTACTGACCTTAATATGAATAATGTCAACTGCATAAAATGGGGAGTTTCTATATGGGACGGCAAAACGATGACTGAACTTTTAATTAAGCAGTCCAATGTTGTATTGCTTACAGGAACCACGTTAGTAAATGCAACATTTGATCACATTATGAGCTGCATTCATAAATATGGTAAGAAATATTTGATTTACGGCGTAACCGCTGGAGGAATTTGTAAGTTAATGGAGTTAAGCAGAATCTGTCCTTATGGTAGAAACCAATAACTATAAATTCGTTTTTACGATTGCATGATGCAATAAATTTATCAGGTTTAATTCTCGTTGCTACTATAATGATATTGAAAAAATAAGCATTGGGCGGAAAAAAATAAACTTAAGTTCTGTAATATTATTTTCCCTGTTTTATACGTCGAGCGGATGTGATACAGTTCATTTGTTTAAGCGCAAAGCAACAGATAATTGCTTTTTCATATATTCTCAGAACCTTATGATTCACATTAAAACTGCCCAGCCTGAAATTTAGAGCATGACGTGTTAATAATTTAGAGTTTAAATAACGCATTTTGAATTTAGAATAATTTAGTGAGGTGAACAATGAGAGCAATCCAAGTAGTTGAACCAAGAAAAATTGTTATGCTGGACAATGTCCCAATTCCTGAGCCGGCTGAAGGTGAGGTTTTAGTTAAGTGCAGTCATGTCGCTATTTGCGGCAGCAATATGGGTCCTTACACCGGAACAG
>CAZMPL010000354.1:0-3709 GCA_964567805.1 uncultured Pirellulales bacterium
CGATAATTTCAGGATCGCTGCTTCAACGTATCAAAATGCATTGAATGATATTACCTGCAACAGTATTGAACGTAATGATCCCAACACTTGGCCGTCTGGAGTGTATTTTTCCCCAAGATTAACGGTCTATCGTCATTTATGGATCGAGCAGGATAGTATGAAATCTGTTAATTCTGCTGGTTACATAATAAGTGAAGATTTTTCATCAGGTAAACCTGGTTCTCCAGTTTGGGATTATTATTCAAGTAATAACGGCAATATTCAGGTAGTAAATGGACGTTTGCGTTTGGATGATTCTGTAGCTGATAATTCAAGTTCACTTAATGAAGCTATTTTGCATTTCAACTATACAGATATGACAAATGCAAGATTGATATTGGATCATAATAACTTAGCAGACGAGCCAAATAGTATGCCTGCAAGTTTTACTGGTCATAATAATTGTGATGGTATTGCTTTAAGCATTGATGGTGAGCATTGGATAAGGATAACTAATCTAACAAATAGCTTCACTAACCAATACTTCTATCTTAACAATGTAATTTCTCAGGCTATAACAGCCGCGGGAAGCATAGATGTAAATGATGTTCAAATCAAGTTTCAACAGTATGATAATACTTATGAACCGAATGACGGGCGTGAATTTGATAATATATTATTAATTGTATATAAGTCGGAAAAGAATTTTGTATGGGGAATAAATGCTGTCTATGGACAATATAATGCAGTTAATAACACAACAGTAGTTCATTTAGGCGGTATCCTTCCAAACGAATTTGATGATTTAGATCACTTCGAAAACGGCACTTACGTTGTGGGAGGCAATAGATATCAAGTAAAGTCATCCACTGCATATCACTCAATTAATGATCATATCGTTGTTCAAGGAAATGCTACAGGTAATGGTCCTTGTTATGTTCTTTATGATGACGATTGGGTATGGAACCCAACTTCAATGAAGATGGTTCCTGAGGTCAATTTACCACATTATTGTAGTTTAGGAAGTTATGCAAATGCTTTTCGTGCTGCCTATATAGAACCAATAGAATTATCAGCATATCATACTTTGGTTGATTTTGATCGAAATTTAACTGATTGGGATTTTACTATGCATCAAGGTAGTTGGGATGATGGGCAGGAGATTCATAGTTCTGTTGATTTTTGGGCTTGTACTGTAGTAGCATGTTATCAGGAAGGCGCAAATCAAGATATTGATCCAGATACTGATCCTGCGACTACGGGCCTTGTTCCAGACTATGCTAATATTGCAACAATCTATCTTGAAACAATAAGAGATAATCATGATGATGAAAGTTTAATTATTGCACATGAGATTGGTCATACAGGAGGTCTTCACCATGGAACCACTTCGGAACATGAAGATTATATCATGGGTTACGAACATGGCATTTATCCTAAAAAATTTGATCTTAATCCTTTTGCAGAACAATTTCATCCTGATCATATAAAAATTATGAGGTCAAATACCGTATGGTCACAATAAAAGATATTATGAAAGGATAAAAAATGAAAATACAAAAAAAATATATGTTTTTGAGTGTTTTATTTCTATTTTTAAGTGTTTATGTACTTGCATCGGAAGCAAATAAACCAAAAGTAGAAATCAAGGCTTATTCTTCCGAAATAAAGATAGGCGAACCTTTAATATTGGAGATTCGTGCTATTAGCAAAACACCAAATATTAATCCCGAAACTAAAGAAATCATTACATCAGGAGGAATAAGTTCACCATATCTTATTATAAATAAGAAGGGACAGAAAGAAGAAATAAAATATGAATATCAACTTAATACAATACATAAACCTTTTCCTATTTTTGAGAAAGGAAATAAAGGACTTGAATATACAGGTACTTTTATAGCGTTTTATAACCAAAATAAAAAAGAGCTTTTATTTAATGAACCAGGAGATTATAGTTGTCGTTTTGAAAGTACCATAGATAAGTTAGAGTCCAATACTGTAGAGATAACTGTCAAGCCTGCCGGAAATCAGGAAGAAAAAACCATGTCAATACTTACAGGTAAATATGATAAGATGATTTTGGAAATGCCTGAAGGTATTGATAACACAATTCTTAAGGAAGATCCTGGTGTATTGAACCGATTTGAACAGATTATCGAACAATGTGGAGACACCATGATAGCAAAAATAGCTGCTGCTCAATTAGGAATAATGTATTTTAAAGATTTTCATGAAAAATACTTTTCTTTTGAAGACTTCAGAGAAGAATATAAAACCGGAAATGTTCAAGAGCCTCTATTTGAAAAATCCTTAAAGTATCTTACAATAGGCTCTCAATTACCCGACGAATTTCCAATTCGTCAGGAAGTATTATTTCAATTATCAAGAATTGAATTCATGCAGAACAACTTAGATAAATCAATCTCTTTGATAGATGAAATTGCATCAAAATATCCGAATACTGAATATGGCAAACAAGCAATTAAGGCTCAACAAGAAGAAATACCAAAACTTAAAACTGAAATTGGAGGCACACCAGAGCAAGTTCAAGTTACTAAAGAAGAGCAAACACAGAAGAAACCTCTTGGAGTTGCATTGCCGATAGCTGGAGCGGCTGTTGCCGTGATAGCTATCGCCGGTCTAATTTTATTTACAAGAAAAAAGAAACTGGAGAAGTGATATAAATAATGATAATTCAGAAATATTTTTTGTTTTTTATAATGTATTTATTTTTATTTCCTGCATTAAATGCAATATCTACAGAATCTCAAAATAGACCAACAATAGAAATAATTACAAAGAATCCTTCACCTAAGGTTGGCGAACCATTAATAGTCGAAGTGAAGCATATTTTCAATGCTCCCCAGTTTATTGAAGGTACAGATGAAATTCAGCAAGTGCGTAGTTCTGATGTTGGAACTTCTTTTTATATTAAAAATAATAAAGGTGAAGTTTCAGTATTTTCGGCATTTATAGATTATCAATGCAGGGATACGAAAGGTCTTGTTTATTCGAGTTACATCATCCTTTTCTATAATCCAGAAAAGAATAAGCTTTTATTTGATGAACCGGGTAAATATACAATAACACCATTTGCGGAACAGGACAAGCTAAAGGAAATGTTTGGTGATAAAGCTCCAAATCCTTTGATTGTAGATGTCAAATCCGCTTCTGAAATGGAGAAGAAAGCATTATCAATACTAACAGGGAAAGATGATCTAATTAACTTAATCCGTAGCGACTATATTACATTACAAAAGGAAATATTGGACCGATTTAAAAAAGTAGTCGAGCTGTGTCCTGATACAATGATAGGTAAAATGGCCGCTGCTCGTATAGGAATTGAATTGAACAATGAATATGCAAAACAACGTTCCCAATTAAATATGGAAGATTGGGATAAACTGATACCCTTAAAAGAAGAGGCAATTAAATATCTTCAGATCGGAAAGCAGTTACCAGATGCATTTCAGATTCGGGAGTTGGTTCTTTATGAATTAGTTAAAAATGAATTAAAAATAGAAGACAAAGATTATGAACAAATAATATCTTATTATGAAGAAATGGTAAACAAATATCCTCAAGGACAATTTAGTGAAACAGCTAAAAATGGAATAGAAAGAGTAAAAATCAAGATGGCCAATGATCCAAACTGGATTAACCGTGTACAAGCAAAAGAAATTGAAAAAGAGCAATCGCCGAAGAAACCACTTGGCGTTGCATTGCC
>CAZMPL010000355.1:0-3581 GCA_964567805.1 uncultured Pirellulales bacterium
TCGAGAGGTTTGATTGAACGTTTTCAGTTCCGCGGACCAAGGACTCATAAATGTACATTGAGCAGGGGAGTCAGTTATATGACCGACTTCCAGGTCGAAAAAATGAGTCCGAATCTGTATAAACAAAGTCATATGGACCTCGAACGCTTTGCAAGAAACCGCGGGATTTTAGTCAAGTTTCCAGAACTGGAAGTAGATAAGATGCAGCCTTTCTGCTATGTGGATTTCGAGGCAAGACAGACTGAATTGCATATTCACACTTTTGCGGCTTATCCAGACCAGGTCACAATGATTAAAACACAGTCGTTATTCGATTTTCAATAAATCGAATAAATAATGAAATGATAAAACATTTATGAGAAACCAGTCATTAAGACTGGTTTTTTTTATTATAATATTTTCTGCATATCTACGTTCTGTTTAAGAACATCGAGCTTGGTATATATTTCCTGGCACATTTTGCTGTTGGGGAAGTCGTTTATGATTCTCTGGCCGATATCAAGTGCGTCAGCCCATCTTTTTTCAGAAACTGCCAAAGAAAACTGCGTACCGAGTGTATGGAGTTTTGTTCGGAAAATATCGCTTGCCGATTCCTGCAGAGCGGAGGCTTCATTTGGAGTCAGATAAGAGTCGATTTCCTTAAGAATAACCAGGCATCGGTCTGTTTCCTGATTTGTTACCGCGTCGTCCCATGCGGCCAGTAAGATACGTTTTCGTTCCTGCTTTCTTTCATAAAGAACAAGTCTCATATTCCTTGCCTGTTCACTATCAGGATGCGCTTTTACCAGACCCTCAATTTGTGCGCTTGCCCTGGTCCACTGGGCGTCGTCAATTAATTTCTCGATATGAGATATAATCTGGTTCATGCGTTCCTGTTCAGTCGCATTTTGATATTGTTCAGCCTGTTCCTTTAATTCCTCAGCCAGATCATTGTATTCGGGATGTTTCTCGATTTCCTCAATAATTTCTTTTGCGGCGCTGTATTCTTTCGACTGGAGTTTCTCGAAAACCACTTCTCTTAAAGATTGCCTGTCTGCGTCTTTGAATGCAATGGATTTTACTGTGTCACTGATTCTTGTACTTTTATTGATTTGGGCCAGTCCGGTATGAATCTGCTCAAGGGCTTTAGTTAACTCTTCGAGTTTGGCACTGTTATCTTTCAGAGCGTCGAGAATCTTAATTACTCTCGTAAGCATAGTGAGTAATGCCGCAAGTACGACAAGAGCGCCGAGAAGCCATATAATCTGGGTGTAAAAGTTAGTTTCGGAATTTTGGAATCTTGGATTAAGAGCTAAAAATAACGCAATTACAACAGAAATAACGCATATAGCTATAATATGCCATTTGTAACGTGCTAAAAAGTCATCATTTTCCATATTCATGGTTTAGCTCCGAATAAGTGCAGTCCATGACCATGACTGTTCTCTTACTATGTATAATACCTTAAAAAACAGATTTTGTCAATAATTATGGAAGCATATCCCAAAAAATAAAGCCGTTATATTAATAACGGCTTTATTCATATTTTTCTGAAATAATTATTAAGAATTCATTAAAACTTCCATCAAATTACTTCTACTCCGTAGTATCGGTGCCTGTATCAGTACCAGTATCACCTTCTATCGCTGCTACCTGATCAAGAGTAAGAGCTGTTGTCCAAGCTGATGTTGCAGTAATATTCCAGGCATCATCTCTTGCGGATACTCTGAATCTAAGTCCTTGTTGGGATCTTCCAACGAGAACAGTGTAAGTGTTTTCCGTAATCCAGCCGCTGCTGAACTTATCATATCGATCACACTCGAAGTAGTAATACACGGTATTGCCACTATCGTCTTCCGCTACTGTAGCAGTCATTGTTATCTCAACATATCTTGTATCGTCTTCATATTCGACTTCATACGGCACGCCGTTCATGTCCGCGGTCTCATCCCAAGTCATCGGATTTGGCGTAGGCGGCGTATTGTCTTCAATTTGAGCCGTGTAGATATAAACCGGATCAGAGTATATCGTTTCGTTGCCGTATTTATCTTTTGCCTTTACCCTGTAGCCATATTCAGTATTTGGCGTGAGGTTCGGATCAGTGTAGTTCGGATCAGGTACCCAGCCGCTGTCATGTCCACCAAGTGATGTAGATAGAGACTGGAAGAAGTACTCTACAGAACCGCTTTCGTCGTAAGATACAGAAGCAACCAGAGATATAGAATTTATATCAGATGTAATGGAAATAATAGCCGGAATTGGTGCCGGAGGTGTAGTATCCGCACCACCAACTTTAACTGTTGACGACCATTCGGTCTTATTTCCTCTTTCGCCGGTTCCATCGTCAGGAATACCCGGGAATGCATCACGTACTCTCACTCGGTATGAGAATTCTGTATTTAGATCAAGTCCTGGGTCGGTGTACGACCTGCTTGTAGTCCAGCCGCTGTCCTTGCAGTTGCCGTAAACACAATCGAAGTAGTATTCGACGTCCATATTCCAGTAATCGAACCATGAATCCAGGGCTTCCTGTGCAGACATTGTTGCTGTTGTCCCTATCATATAAGGTTCAACGTCCCAGAGACTTGGATTCGGTTCTGGAGCCATATCATCTTCAACGCCGAGCCACATATATGCATTCATAAACGCGACATCATTCGCATCGACTTTGCCGTCGAAGTTGAAATCTGCGCCATGACACCAGTTATTGGCTGCCGAGCATGTTTCACTTCCGGCTAAGATATCATTGAAATCATCGACATCATTGATATCTATTCTGCCATCGGTATGGATATCAAATATCTTATCAGGCTGTGCTGATGGATAATGGAAACCAATATCCAGTTTGCCCATATCCGGTCCTTCGTCTGTACGAGTCGTATAGACAAACCTTGCGATACCGAGCATACTCGCATCATCGTTTCCAGCGTCAACGCACGGGCTGTTCTGGGTTTGACCGGAAATAATCTGGCTCAGATAGTAATTACCAATCGGAGTACTAACAAAGAGCGGATTCTTATCAATATTATGAGCGTTAGCTACTCCCGGATTGAGTCTGCAGCCGGTATCGACCCAGATTGAGCTTCCGGACGGCTTGATGTCACTGTATGAAATATACAATGTCGAAGGTCTCGGGTCATATTCGAATCCGGTACCAACCGCTATTTCAGGACCGTTCGAAGCAACATTGTTCCAGAATATACTGTTTGTAACAGTGCTAACCGATTGATATGAGCAGTATAATGCACCGCCGTAACCTTTACCGTCTGCATTAGCGTATATACCTGGGGCTGTGTTGCTTACGAACGTGCAGGATGTAATCAAAGGAGTAGATTGCCAGTTGACTGAGATACCGCCGCCGTCTCTGCCTGCGAGGCTGCATTCCAGGCCAGGCTGCCGGAATAGACCGGCGCTCCGCTGGCCTGCCAACTGCCTTCGGTCAGCCACAGGGTGGGATCGTCGCTCTCATCCGTCGTCAGGCTGGCGCGAGGGGTCACGGGCAGCGGGTCAGCCTGCACCGTGATGTCGTCTAACTCCCATCCGTCCGCGATAGTTTGCTCGTCGACGTCGGTCACCAACACGAAGCGCAGCCAAAGAGATTG
>CAZMPL010000356.1:0-3575 GCA_964567805.1 uncultured Pirellulales bacterium
ATTAAGGTATTCCCCTATAGCCGGAATCGCACTTAATGAGTATATATAAATATAATGCTTTTGCGGTTATACCAATTGGTTTTGGGGACCATAAAAAGAGAAAGCTAAAAGTAGTAAATCAGGGATGGTGATAATTTATATAGTAGGGGTGTCCGAAGGCAGCCGGCGATAATAAAACCGGCTGCCTGAATACAATTCTAAAAATTCATTCAAAATTATATGTTAAGCATCATTTAACGCATTTTTTGCCTTTTAATTCATACCTATACAAAGTTTGAATTGCAATTTTGAACAAAATCATTATAATCCGAATAAGATTGTGGGATAAAAAAGAGTGTTGATTCCCGCCCCCACATTATCAGCGGAAATCTATGAATACAAAAAAAGCATCAGAATGATGTATTTAAAAGGCAGCTAAATAAGAGAAAAAAGTGAAGTTTCAGGTTTTTAAAAACGGCGAAATAGTTAAAGATTTTACATTGTCCGGTGCCTATCTTTTTGGTGGCGATGGAGTTGGAATCCGGCGGGCTCAAATCACATTCCAGGATGGTTATATTCTTTGTAAAAAGGCAAACCTCGAAACATCTGGGTTGGCGCTTCTCTGGCCGGTAGAGGGATTCGGAAAAGTTCTTTTGCCAACAACATGCCTTCCAGACAGGGAAAGACCATACATATTAAACGTCGAGATTGCTCGCGCAAAACTGATGCAAATCGTAAATAAGCGAGAAGACTGGTCGTTTTTCAATAATATCAAGGGAATGTCAGAACTTTCTGAAGAAGCCCACGACTTTTTTATCAAAGCAATACAAAATATTACTGATCCCGCCGCCGCTTCGAAACTGGCAGATGAATCGCTTAAAAGGTCTGTTTTATTGTCAGAAAAACTCGCGATAAAACAAGCGGAAGTACTTTTTAACAGCAGAATAATCAATCGAGGATTCGGCAGAGGATGTTTCAGCTGCAGAATCGACCCGTTGGAAATTGATAACCCGATGTATATTGAAAAATTACTCGGATTGTTCGGTTCGGTGACTATCCCGATAAACTGGGCGCAAATCGAGTCACAGAAGGGTCTTTATGATTTTTCCAAAGTTGACTCTTGCATACAGGCTTTAATTAAGAAGAAACTTCCGTTCAGCGCAGGACCATTATTGTGTTTCTCGGAAGAATACATACCGAAATGGCTCTTAAAGAGTGAGGAAAGTTTCGAGAAAATAAGAGAAACCGCTTATCAATTCGTAACAGAAATTGTAGGACGATACAGCAATGTCATTCGAGCATGGTGCGCAATTAGCGGCTTAAACGCGTTCAATCATTTCGGATTCAGGTTCGAACAGATTCTGGAAATGACCCGCGCGGCTAATATGGCCGTAAAGCAGGCGAGCGACAGAGCCTTGAAGATTATTGAAATTGCAAATCCATGGGGCGAATATTATTCAACATCTCATAATAGTATTCCGCCGCTCGTATATATGGATATGATTGTTCAAAGCGGCGTAAATTTCGACGCGTTCGGTTTGAATATGAGATTCGGCAGAAATCAGGCTGGAATGCATATAAGAGATATGATGCAAATATCGGCAATTCTCGATACATTCGCGCCAATCTCGAAACCGATTTATATAACATGTGTGGAAGCACCCGGCAAAAACGGCGATGGCGAAAACGATGGAAACCTCGCTGGCATATGGCACAGCGAATGGAATCCGACATTGCAGGCAAAATGGATTGAGCAATTTTTCCTGGTAGCCATGAGTAAGCCGTTCGTAAATTCGGTTACTTACTCGAATCTCATGGATACGCATGACAGTGCAATATTAAACAGCGGCTTATTAACCGACCAGCTTGAGCCGAAGGAATCTTATAATGCTCTTAAACGTTTATCGGATAGTATTTTCAAACGCTGAATGATTCATTAAAAAGGAGTGACATCTACATATGGCAGATGACAGGCAAAAAAGGATTCAGTCATTCGCATTTGTCATAAGTGCATTAGCGGCGTTTTGTTTTGCTGTTTCCTTTTCTCCGATTTTTGTTAAAATCAATTCTGATTCGAATAATGCTGTGTTACAGAACACAAACAAAATAAATCCGAACACAGCAGAAATTGAAAGCCTGACAAGGCTGCCTGATATAGGTTTTTCACGAGCCGAAGCGATTATCAATTATCGTAACGACTTCTTGAAAAACAATAACAGAGCGGCTTTCGGATGCCCTGACGATTTGCAGGAAGTAGCCGGTATCGGGCCGAAAACTGTACATAATGTGAAAGAATTACTTGAGTTTAAATAAAAAATGGCTGATTGGGAAATTAACAAACCGATAGGACAATGTGCCGGAAGCGGCAGAGAAATTCAATACGGCGAAGAATATTACGGTGCGCTCGTACAAAGCGAAGAAGGTCTTAAAAGATGTGATTTCTGCATAGAATACTGGCAGAATGAAAAACCTGAAGTATTCTGCTTCTGGAAAACGAAACTGCCTGATCCAGAAGAAAAGAAACAAATATTTATCGATGATAATATGCTTATGGCCTTTTTCGAGAGACTCGAAAACGAGACAGACCAGGAGAAAATCAATTTCCGTTTCGTATTAGCGATGATTCTTATGCGAAAAAGATTTTTCAAATATGATGAAACAAAAATCGTAGATGGAAATGAAATCTGGCGACTAAAAGTAGTCGGTGATAAAAACATCGTTGAAGTGATTAATCCTCATCTTAACGAAGAACAAATCGAGCAGCTTTCTTCCCAGCTCGGTGAAATTTTGCAAACGAACCTATAATAAATATAAAGGGATAACAACCACGAATAAACACGAATGTACACGAATAAAAAAAGAAATAAAAATGAAGGATAAATCTGTGTTAATCAGAAAATGCAGGATGGGAGGGCTTGGCCATCTTAACAACTTTAGCCCATGTTGGAGTTCCAAAATTGGTGTGCATAGCACACCCTACTTATTTTACGCATTGACAATATTTATTCTATCGGGTTGCGGAGGCAACATTATCAAGCCGCTTAAGGTTTGTCCCGGAAAAGCAAATGTCACTGAGTCTTTGGCTGCATTGAAATCACAATCAGAGAATATGATACCGCTTTATACCAATAATGGTAAGTTCAGTATTCAATATTACGAGAATGACAAGTTACAAAAGCAGCATTTTCAAATAAGGCATCTTCTTATAAAACCCCCTTCAGAAATTTTTCTTCAGGCCAAAACAGGAATAATCGATAAAGCGATGGTTCTCGGCTCGAACGCAAAAGATTTTTGGCTGGAAGTAAAACCTGACCCTATTAATTCTTACTGGTGGGGCCAATGGTCCGATCAGGATGAAGACGCCGAGATTATGATAAACCCCAAAACCATGCTCGAAGCACTCGGTATATACGAAGAACAAGAGACGACAGACGAGGGACGAGATGTTAATTGGTCACTCGCCAATGAAGGTCCTTACGATATTCTTACTAAAACAGAACAAGGGATAATTTGCAAAAAGTTATACATTTATTGCTGCGAGTACAGAGTAAAAAAAATCGAATACTTTGACAGGTACGGCAAACCGATTGTTCTCG
>CAZMPL010000357.1:0-3560 GCA_964567805.1 uncultured Pirellulales bacterium
TAATATTAACTATTATAAAAACATTTTGAAATATGTAAATAAAATTCTTAAAAAAATATTTAGACACGGATTTATATTTAGACACTGATCAACACTGTTTTTTTTAGACACGGATTGACACGGGATTAACACAGATTTTTTATAAAAATGTAGGCCCCACGGGCTCCCAGGGAGATGGGCGGACCTAGCCGTCTTGACGACTTCAGCCCATGCTGTCTTAATAATTATTTTAGCCACAGAGCGGCATCGAGAACACAGAGAAAAAATTATTAAAAACCTCTAAAAATCTGCGTTTTTCTGTGAAATTCCCTTGGAATGACCAGGCTCATCTGCGGATTGGATAAAATATTTTCATTTTTTTTTATTTTTATAGTCAACATTTTACCTCTGAAAACAGCCTTATATATAATAGCGTGTAATTTATGCGCTGAAATTTTATGAAAAGTTAATATTAACCGCAGATGGACACGGATTTTCTCTGATTTTTTAATGAATTTGTAGACTTTTTTGTTTTATAAGCCTAAAGCCTTTACACTAAACGCTATACGCTGTTTTTGAAAATTACATAGTTACCAAAATTGACAAAGAATAAATGAGTACTATATAATATATTAGCTCTATGGGCCGTACAAACAATGGATGATAAAACGCCATATATAAACGATTTTGCGAACCGATCATTTCGTGACTTTGCAGACCAAGACTACATTATGGCTCGCATTGCTTACCGAAAGGAGTTTGATCAACAGTTTCGTTGGTGTTCGCTTCAAGCGTTAGAAAAATATCTAAAAGCTATACTTATCTATAATCGTGTTTCTGCGAAAGGCATCGGTCATGATCTTGTTATGGCTGTTAGTAGAGTAAAAGATATTAGTGATTTGAGTTTTACACTTCCATCGTCTGACTTGGAAAAGTTTATTGAATATATCTCTACTTATGGCAAAGATAGATATCTAAGTCACCCTACATATCTCAGAGATAATGCTCTACTTACATTAGATAAAACTGTGTGGTGTGTTCGCAGATATTGCTACTTCATGCGCCAAGTCATAAAGAAAGATGGACATGTAATCAGTCTATTCGAACATAATAAGAATGAAGTTACAAATCCTTACTACGGGACGAATAGGCACAAATACAAAATATTTAATGGTTATATTGAGAAGGTGATAGAAAAAAGACTCCCATCATACAATGATTTGGTGTGGAAGAACTTCTTTTTTGGGCGTGTTAAAAAACACAAAATTAAAAATTTTACATTTAGAACGAGTAGCCAAAATCCTACTCATTCATTACACCCTGAGATGTTTGAAACACTGAGTCAGTTGGTTGATTTTCCACAATCAAAAAAAAATAAGTATAAGTGCTAACAAGGCGATTGTTCAGGAATTGAAACGATTTATAAATATCTTTTGAAGTTATCACATGTATCTAATATCTTTTCAGGATGTTTTACAGAAATCATAGAATAATATGTTATGGTATTAAGGAGAGACGATGGCAATATATGGTGTAGGATCGAATTGGGATGGAAAAGAATTATCTCATGTATTCTTCAAAGAGGGTAAATTCATTCTGGGCTGGAATGAGAAAAATGCTGAAGATCTGTACTCGTTTATTTCAAGCTTGAAAGTCGGCGATATTCTCTACATCAAAGCGAATAGTCCTGGTTCTCGAAGCATAAGAGTCAAAGGGATAGGTGTTGTTAAGAAGAATCTAATGTCATGTATCATATCTGATGAACGTGTTTCTGTTTCAATTAAGGATTGGAAGTCGCTTTTTATAATTGTGTCATGGATCGTCAAAGATGAATTCTTGATTGAGATCCCTGAACAGCAAGGTAGATTAACAAACATAAGAGCGGCTACCCTATATGAAGAGCATTTACCATTTGTTCAAGAACAAATCGTCGGAAGATTATTTAATACATGACATGGGGCTTAAGACAGCGGTCTAAAAGCCACCGCTTGATTATCTGGTGACACCTTACTAATTATTAAAGTGATATAAATATTGAATACTTTTTAGTCGTTAGTATTTAGTATTTAGATTTTTTCTTCGTTTCCTTCGTATCTTTGTGGTGCATTAATATTTAGACTGGATTCCGCAACAAGTGCGGAATGACAAAGTCGAGACCTTCGTGGTTCTTCGTGTCCTTTGTGGTGAAAGATTTAAAATAAAAAAGGGGGATAAATAGGGACTGTCCCTAATAAGCCTCTAATAAGCCTTGTGGAGATTGCGATTGCCGGCTATGTCACGCTGGCGACCGGCACCATGAAGACTTTCAAGCATTTCGTTTATCGCCCTAAAATACTTGAAGCCCTTCAACTCGTGATTTTCAATGTCCTTGCGTTTTTTACCCATGAACACTATTAAAACATAGTGTAAAACATCGCGCAAGTTAAAATAGGAAATTTAATGAAATAATTTTAATAAGAAATTTTGGTGCCGAACACTATTGGGTGCGTCCCTATTAATATTCGTCCCAATTATAATACTCAATTATAATACTTAAAATTGCTTGCCAAGGCAACATCTATTGATATATTATATATCAGTAGATGTTGTTGACGGGAAAAAATATAATAACATGTTAGATTACAATAAGGAGGCTTGAATTGAGATTAAAAACTTTAGAAGGACAAATGAAACTTTCCCATTTCCCAGTTTGGGCTTTGTTTATGTGGTTATCTGTTGGGAGCGTTTGTATCGCGATAGGGATTAGTATACGAAGTGAAACGCCATTGTACCTCGTTTTTATCATCGCTGGATCATTATCAGCTATCGGAACACTCTTCCTTAAAAAAGTCAGTGTCGTCTTTGATAAGAATGCAAACACTGTAGAACGCTGTTGGCAAGCATGGATTGGGATATTGAAGAGAACTAAAACAATACCTATGGATAAGATAAGTTCGATAGTCTACGAACGCGAAATCACATATGCTTCAGTTAATAAAACAGGAAAAAAACAACGCTTTTTCCTGTTTGCAGAAATCAGCGATGACTCTAAATTTTATTTCTTCCCCATAACATATACTCCCTGTAATGCGGAAAAGAAGGGAAATGAAATCGCAACCTTTCTGGGTGTACCTTTCAAAACAGAAGAAACAAAAACTGAAAGTGCAGTAAGAAGATCCAGAAGACAAGACGAAAATTGACGTGTGTTTAATAGGGACGGGTTTAATAGGAACGGACCCAATCCTGTTCGGCACTTAAATTGCTTAAACGCATTTGATTAAATATCCATACCATAGTTATAAGTATATGATGAAAAATAAGATGTGGCAAATTATTTTAGCGCAGCATAAACATGAGCGGTAATCAAAAGTCACTACCACCTTAAATCAACAATCCTGTTTTTGCAAACGAGCAATATGAGATAAAAGATCTTCTTCGTCGGCCACAAAGAATTTAAGGGGTCAGGTCCTTTTAAAAATTGAACCGTAAAACCAAAAAGTGTAAATCGGTGTCGAATAATTAATTGAAGATTGCCGCGACTACTTCGCTGAAGCTACGAAGTCTCGCAATGACATTTCATTAAATTTCTGTGAAAATCAGTG
>CAZMPL010000358.1:0-3556 GCA_964567805.1 uncultured Pirellulales bacterium
ATCAGAATAACTTGAACGCAAGCCTTCTAACATCATATCAATCATCTCCCAATCACTTGCATAAGTTATTGTATTTTTATAATCTCCTCCCGGATAATATTCTTCGTTTAATGGATATTCATCAAATTGGAAATCCACATGATAGTTTACTATAGATTCGTTTATATCATGAAAAATACTCCGAATCTTTTGTATCTCTTCTTTTTCCAAAACTGTTGCTTCGAGAGTTCCGTCTTTAGAAGCCAATCCTTCTGTCGTCACTAATAATAAGAATATTCCGAAAGTGAGGAAAAAATGCCTTTTTTTAGTCATATTATGAGTCTCTATAGTTTCTTTATAAACGACATTCTTACTGTTATATAGACGTAATATAACCAAATTCGTTACAAAATATTTTCGCTAAAAGCTAAAAAAGATTATTTTTCGTGATGATATTATTAATACGAAAGATTTCTCTATACCGATGTTATATATAATCAGGAAGAATTTCTTCTTTTTGTTTTTCAATCATCGCCTTAATCTTATCATCCAGTTCATTTATACCGAATCCCTCGTCGATAACTTTATGCCTGGAATCAGTAAGAACAAACCACGGCAGGTATTTGACCGCCCAGTTAAAGCGAACCTTCGATTCATTATCACCAGCGGTTCCCATAGGCAGCGTAATTTCATTTTCCCGGAGCCAGCTATCGAGAGTTTCCTTTTCTATTTTTGAGATGTGAATCGCAATCAGCTCGATACCTTCTTTTTTCAAATCGCTTGCTTTTTTGTTCAATTCCAGAATACAGCTTCGCGATGGTCTCTGCTCATAATCCCAGAAGCAGATTAAAACAGGTTTTCCCTGCGCTTTGTCTTTGGAAAATTCTGTAGTGATGTCCTTAAAATCAGGAAGTGATTTTCCAATCAGGGATTGTTTTGCAACCGCGTCTCCTGTTATAACGAGTTCTAATTCGCCAAGTTCGAGCGGCTCATCGCTTCTGCCGGCAGGAAGCTCAGAGACACTGAACTGTTTCGACAAAGAAGCTATTTCCTCATTATTCATCGGAGCATTTCTGCCGCTTATGTCGTAAGCCTGAACATAAAGTATATATTCACCCTGAGGGACATCATCTATGCGGAATGAGCCGTCCTTATCGACATTGAAGCTTATCATAATGTAAGGATTATCCTTTGAACTGATATTCAGATTGCCTTCGATAAATTGCGAAGCGGTTCTGTCCCTGATTGGCTCGGGAATAATAATCTTTCCAGTGACAGGTCTGCCTGTCCCTCCAATCTGAACGTTCTGAGTCTGACCGGGATTTGCGTTTACCTGCATTGTATGCGTGTTCAACTGTAAACCGCCTCCCGTGCGAAGTTGCCTTGTCACTGTACCTTCGCCTGAAAATATTCTATCGAAAACGAAATGGCCTTCTTTATCCGTCTTAGCCTGGAAATCGAAAATCACTCCATTAACCTGCGGCACGGTTTTGGAATTGTAAACGATAGTTTCATTCTCGCCGGGCTTATCACCTATTTTAAGAGTTCCTTCCAGTTTAGACCATGCGGACAAAGTAATATTGCCATCAGGTGACAAGGTATTTTTTGCTATGAAAGCATATCCTTCATCACGCAAAACAACGATTGAATATTCATCTGAAGTTGGCGAAAAACTGAATTTTCCATCAAAATCGGTTTTGATACTTAACTTATCATTGGAAGGTCTTGTTCCTGCCTGGCCGTTTGTTATGCGAAGCTGACGTTTCACTATCATTATTTCCGCGTCTGCAAGAGGCTTGCCATCAGGAGATAAAAGTGTACCTGCAAGAGGAACGATTTTGTGCAGCTTGAAATCCACTACGACATTACCTTCACTACCGGAAACAGACCTGGAAACTTCTGACTCGTAACCATCTGCATCGATACGAATGTAATATTCGTTACTTGGGTATGTAAATCTCATCAGGTAATCGTTTCTTTTGGAAATTTTCATACCCGGTTTCCACGAAATATTCTCACCGGCAGTTCCTTCCACGCCGGGATAAAAACTATAATCATTGATTGGTTCACCCGAATTCGCATCGACGACTTTGCCTTGAATTACCAGTTCAGGAAGAAGAGTTATAACATATTCCTTTTCGGAAGGTTTTATCGCGTAATCGCGGATTATGATATATCGTCTTTTGTTTATATTTATCGTGACTTCATCAGCAGGAGCATCTTTCCATACAAATACCCCGTTAGCGTCGGTTTTCATCTCCCACGTAAGCGAGCGGTAAGTACGCCATGCATCGGCACCAATAGTGACATCTGGTACAGGCTTGCCGTTCGGATCGATTACTCTTCCTGTAATTGTATGTCCCGGCTCCAGTCGAAACATTACAGGTGACATTTGCTTTTCGACTATGAAACGTGAAACGTCCGGGCTGTAACCTTCCGCCTGTACGGTAAGGACTATTTCACCCGGCTTGATATTTTCAAATATAAAGCTGCCCCTGCTGTCAGTTTTTGTATCCGGATAGTAAAACGACCTTCTATCGGCGCCCAGCGCAACGAGGGCACCTTCTATCGGATTACCATTTTTATCGATAACATGACCAACAAGATTCAGTTGACTTAGCATTGTTATCAGGTGTGACATTTCGCGAAGCAACTGCATTACAGGCGAAGGTGACTGAACATTCAGGTTTTCAGTTCGATAGTTCGGATCGGAAAAACGAATAATCATTCTTTCAGGCTGTTCGGGAATAATGTCACACGACCACGAGCCGTTATCATCCGTTTTCTGTTCGTATCCTGAAATAATCGTGGTTTCATTGCGATTGGAACTTTGAAGCGAAACAGAAACTACAACACCTCCGACAGGATTACCAAGTTCGTCCTGAACAAGTCCCCCGATTTTCGTCCCTTTATTGAGATAGATTGTATGCTGAGCCGGGATTTGCGGCTGATTCGGAGAAGCAGATAGCGACATCTGGAACGGTGTATGACCATTTTTTACAACATTGACAAGAAATTGCGAGATAACTTTATCTTCTATCGGAAAAGAGCACTTTCCATTTTCATCCGTTAATTTTTCTTCCCTTATGTCACCCCCTTTTTCCTGGATAATTCTTACAGATACTTTTGCTTCTGGAATCGGCTGTTCAGTGGATTTATCGAGAACTGTAATATCCATCATTTTCTGCGGCTTAACCTGCTCGGATGCTTCTGCAAATACGAACGAACCTGCAAAAAATAAAAACATATATAAAAACGGGGCAATGTAAAGTCTTTTTATTCCTCTTGCTATTTTGTTCATCGTTATAACCTCAATAATTTACAATGGTCCTCCAAAATTGAAAAGCCATGTAACAGTTCACGGAGAACATGACTTTGTCATTCCCGCGAAGGCGGGAATCCATATTCGTTTGTTTCCTGCCAACAGGCAGGTCTGGATTCCGCAACAAGTGCGGAATGACAATCGTGCGTTTCTTTTCATAAAAATAGCAAAACAATGTTTTCCTGTGAACGCTTACAAATCCATTATATCATTATAACTTTCCCTCATTTTTACGCAAGAAAAAGAGATTTTCAG
>CAZMPL010000359.1:0-3523 GCA_964567805.1 uncultured Pirellulales bacterium
CAAATAGGCTTGTCCGAATTTAAATTTACAAGCATATTTGGACGACATATGCCCGGAGGTGGGCCGGGTGAAGTCGAAATGGTCAAGGGGGCGGATTACCTGCGCCAGTCTGTTTCTGGTAAACTTGAAATAAATTGCCTGGTATGTCACGATGGTCATTATGGCCTGAATATGGGCAGTGTGACAGGATACTCAGTTCAGGTTTCTTCCAATCAGAACTTCCGCTGGGCTGCTGCCGCTTCAAGTGAATTCGCTGAAGTTACAGGTTCGGCATCTAAAATGACAGAATCTTACGATTTTTTTTCCTATGATCCGGACATAAAAGATCAACCCACGGTAAGTTATAAGAAAGAAATATTCAATGCGAAAAATGAAGTACTTTTCGATATTGTAAGAGAAGTACCTAATGACAGGTGTTATTATTGCCACTCAAATCTGTATGAGGGAATGAGTGACAAGGCTGAAAAATGGACTCAGGATGAGGATATACATCTTGCCGCAGGTTTGAAGTGTGTAGATTGTCATAAAAATGGTTTGAACCATGATATAACCAGAGGCTACCCGGGAGAAGAATCTGATAATCCTCTTGTTTCTTCAAGTACATGCGAAGGCTGCCATCTTCCCAAGGATAACGAAATTCCCGAAGCAGGCAGGCATGGAGCACCGATACCAAAGCACCCCGGAATTCCCAGCGTGCATTTCGATAAGCTTGCCTGTACGGCATGTCACTCAGGACCCTGGCCGAAAGAAGAGGCGGTTTATACGAAAACTTCCCTCGCTCATCGTCTTGGTACACCAAATGTAAATAAGGAAAGGGACGCTCTACCGCATATTATGTCACCTGTTCTGGCTAAACAGCAGGGGATTATTACCGCCGATTTGTCAGTCATAGAAGGCGAAAAGTTGGCGCCTCATAAAATGATATGGCCGAGCTTCTGGGCAGTTATCGATAATAATGACATTAAGCCTATCGAAATAAGTGTTGTTGAAAAAGTTATCAAACCTATGTTCGATAAGCTTGACCTGACATATCGTGACGGCTGGCCGCAATTGACAAACGACATGATTAAAGACGCGATTATCGCTCTTAATAAATCCGTAAAAGGTAAAGCCGCTTATGTGAGTGCAGGAAAACTTTATAGTCTTGATGATAGTGGTAAATTAGTCTCACAGGAAAATGAAATCGCGCAGCCGTATCTTTGGCCGCTTGCACATAACGTAAGACCTGCCGCTCAGGCTTTGGGAGTCAGATATTGTACGGATTGCCATGACAAAAAGTCTGGTTTCTTCTTTGGGAAAGTGAAAGTCGATTCGCCTGTTGCGGATGAATGGCTCTCCACTCGTAAAATGATAGAATTCGAGGATTTGGATTCTACTTATAATAAATTGTTTGCATTCACATTTGTTTTTCGTCCCTGGATGAAAATAATTTGTATTTGCTGCAGTTTAGTTATCGCCGGAGTGTTATTACTTTATGCACTTAGGTTATTATTCAATATTGCTAAAATATTCGGCAAAGGAAATTAAAGTTGACTGATATGTATCAGAAAATTTCGTTATACGCGTTTGCAATTACCATTATCGGCATAGGCATGAGCTACCTTATCGGGCCGAAAAAAGAAATATTGTTACATCCCATAAGAACATTGGTTCACGTATTTACTCTTATTTTCCTTGACCAGAAACTCAGTTTTGCCGGTGCGATAAGAAAACTTGTATATTTATTGGCTTTACTTAGTTTTTTAGTTTTGGGAATTACCGGTTTTTATCCTACTCTTGTTAAGGGCGAGCATATATCAGGTTATTTAATCATGATTCATGCGACGTTTGCCCCAATTCTGGCAATTTGCCTGGCTGTTTTAGCAGTAATGTGGGCCGGAAGATGCGCATTCAATACAAAAGACTGGCCCTGGTTCCAGAGATTTATTGAGCGTGTCACGCTTGTTAAAATAGACAAAGATTTATCTGATAAAGAGTCTTCTGTATGGCAGAAAATAACTTTCTGGTTAATAATCTTTCTGGCTTTACCTTTGGTTATGTCTATTATCTTAAGTATGTTGCCATATTTCGGAACACACTGGCAGGATCTTTTCGTTTTCATACATCGCTATGTAGCTCTGGTATTTGCGATAATAGTACTTATACATACTCATTTGATAGTCATAGCTCAATTAAAAAAATAAAACTTATGGCTTGGAAAAATCGCCAAAAAGGATTTGTCATTTCTTAAATTATACAAATTTCTTTCTTGAAACTTTGCGATTCTGATTGTAAAGTTATACAGTGAGTAAGTAGTCAATCATTGATATCAGTATTAATAATAACGGTGATAGCAACCCGACATAGTGTCGGGGAGAGTTGAATAGATTGATATTTTTAGGAGACAATAATCATGTCTAATGGAGTCTTACCAGATTATCTGAGTATGGCCAAACCTAATCCCTTCGCAAACAGAGCACCATGGTATAAAAATACCGCACCAAGTTATGCAGGTATCTTTCTATGGTTCGTTTTCTGGTCTTCGATGCCAAGCGGTGGGTCCGGAATTGCTGGTGGAGTATTATCACAGGGAATCGGAGTAGCGCTTCTCGGCTTGGTTATCTCTGCGTTGCTTTGCCATTTCCTGTTCTATCTGGCAATGGGTCTTATGGGTATGAAAACAGGTTTGCCTCTGTATGTTGTGGGTAGTTCTACGTACGGCACACAGGGCGGATTATTGATGCCTGGCTTTTTAATGGGACTTTTACAGTTTGGTTGGTTAGCTGTTAATGCTTTTGCATCCTCCATGGCTCTTGCACCTCTTTTTGGTATGAAAGTAACTACATCTCCTGAGACAGGAGCATTAATTATACCTGTAGGCGTAAAAGTTATTATGGTTATTTGGGCATTGGGTGCCGGCTTTATCGCATTAAAAGGAATTCAATATGTTGCAAAGGTTTCTACATACCTGCCCTTAATACCTGTTGTGATTTTATTGATTATGCTCGTTAAGACTATTGGCAGTATTGGCGAATTTGATGCAGCTGCTCTTATTGAAAAAGCACCGGAAGGTGCAGGACCAAGTCTTGGTTTTATGGGTGTATTGGCATTATGTATCAGTTATGTAGTTGGTTTTTATGCTACAGCAGGTGCTGCTGGAGTTGATTTCGGTTCGAACAGCAAAGATGAAAAAGATGTTCAGATGGGCGGCCTGATGGGTGTTGCCTTGGCTATCATTGTTACTGGTGGTTTATCAATTCTAATTGCAGCCGGAGCATTCGCAAAAACCGGAACTTACGATTTGAATACCGCAGGTGGTTCTTTAATGGCCGCGGTGGTTTCTGAAGGAGCTTCTAAATGGATGGGTGTATTATTAGCTATATCTGCTTTCCCGTCAGCATGCTTCTCAACATTTATTGCAGCAAACAGCTTTAAGACTACACTTCCAAAGGTTAACCCATTCATTTCAGTTGGTATTGGTGCAGCAGTTGCGGCGGTAATCGCAGTAGGTGGCTGGGCTGGTGACCTTGCAAGTGTGTTCTCT
>CAZMPL010000360.1:0-3521 GCA_964567805.1 uncultured Pirellulales bacterium
AATTAAAAGAACTTATTGACTCATCGCTTGAAGAAGGCGAATGGATTGATGGCGACTATACTCTAAAGAGTAATTCACCTTGCCTCGATAAAGGCAGCAATCTGCTCATTCCGATGGATGTACCTGACCTTGATAAAGATACAAATGTGCTTGAACAGCTTCCGATAGACCTTGCAGGTAACAAAAGAGTGCTTAATACTATAGTTGATATGGGTGCTTATGAACGAGGAACTTCGACTACTCCGACTGATCCCAATGTTCAGGATGGTGTCTGGATTGATGTTCCTGCAGTAGTACCGAGTTATCCTGTTGATTTGCAGAGTAACCCGGCAAGTTATCAGATTTGCCTGAATTTCCCGGCGATTCTGACGCTTGAAGTTATTCCGACTTCTGCCGCGGGCGGCACATGGTCAGCATACTTTACTCCAGATCCGGGTGTTATAGGTCCGGGCTGTGTGACTGTAACTTTGGTTGTAGTAGGTCAGAATGTCGATCTTTCTAAGCTGTCACCAGGCCTCCAGCAGATTGCTGAATTAAGTATATATGTCACGCCCGTAATCGAGTAAAGTTTTTACGGATGCAGATAGTGATAATGAATAAAAGACCTGTACGCAATAGTGCAGGTCTTTTTTTATACCCATTCAGCCGGGTTTAAATTGTAATAGTTGGAAAGTTCCTGATACAACTCCGGGTGTTTTGTTTTTAGAGTTTTCGGATTCTCGAAGAAGGCTTCAGTAATGACAGCGAAAAACTCCGCTGGATTTGTTGCTCCGTAAGAATCTATTACCGATCTGAATCCGGTATCAACCTGTTTTTGTAATGTTTCATATTCCTCGCTCAGAATTCTTGCCCAGGTCAAGTATTGTGAACGATTTTCAAAAAATGGCGTTCCGTCCGCTGAGCCGTCTTCCTGGTCGAGCTGATGTGCGAATTCATGTAATACAACATTCTGCCATTTTCCGATTTCTGATGTCGTGCCTTTTATCGAGTCCCAAGCCAATACAACCGGTCCGTTTTGCCATGATTCACCCAATCGCACACTATGTCCCTCAATTGTAATCGTACCATCGGAAGATATTGACTTTGCTACGTAGGTTTTCGGATAAACGAGAATTGTATGCAGCTTTTTGAAAACAGAAGTCTTGCGATTCAAAAGTAACATACATGCCTGGGATGCGATTGTTACTTTTATTTCATCTGTGATTTTTAGCCCGCCGCAGCCTTCGAAATATTTTTGATGAAGGAAGATAAGCACAAGGGAGTGAAGTTGTTTTTTTAACGGTTCAGGAAGGTGGTTGTAAACAGGTACATTTTTTTGAATTATTTTTAACCACTCATCGGGGAAAGGTTTTTCCAATAATCTTTTATACCTTACTTTTTGAACGAATAATCCAACTAAGAGAATAACCGCTATTACTACTGTTATTATTATACTATTAGTAAAAATATTATCTCTCCGACAAATTCAAATTCAGTCACTTTTAACTTTAGGTGTTTCTATTTTAAAGACCAGGCCGACAGCATAGTATATATGCTGCCGGCGGTATTTTCAATGAATTTGTTGAGAATCTAAAACCTGATTATAAATTCAGCTTACTGTCTAACATCAGGTTTTTGATTTTTTGTTTTATTGTTTTTTTCGACTTCCGCGAGTTGTGACTCTACTGGTTTATCGTTTATAGCTTTAGTTTCTTTAAGCAGTTCGGCAAGGTCAATACCGGTTGCGGCTTTCATTTGCTCTATGAATTTCACAATACCCGAAGGAGCGGCCGTCATAAGTCTATTGACAGCGTTGTCACTTCCGTTTCCGCCGCTGTCAAGGGCAATGACTTTGTCGAACTTAACCTGACCGATAGAATCCGCACCAGCCTGGGCGACCGCTTTTATCGCTTCGAGCGAAAGATTCAACTGTGCCGCTTTACCATATGTGTTCCATGCTTCCGCTTTCTTTCTGAGACCTTCGGCTTCAGCTTCCATTTTCAATTGTATTCCTTTTGCTTCGGCTTCGGCGACTTTAAGGATTTTCGCGGCCATACCTTCGGCCTGAAGAATTGCGGATTGTCGTTCAGCATCCGCTGGTACGACTTTTTCCGCTCTGTATTTCTGTTCTTCGGCGTTGGCTCTTGCCGCCTCTACTTTTTCTCTTGCTGTCTGTTGTTCTTCAAGAACTTTCTGCTCTTCGATAACAACGGCCTGTCTTGCGCGGGCTTCCGCAAATGGTCCTTTTTGTTCGGCTGTTTTTGTGGCGCCAAGAGTTTCACCGATATATTCCTGCTTTGCAACGTCACGGTTCTTTTCCGCTTCGGCGATTTGCCTTTCCTGCTCGGCTCTTACAACTTCGCCTTCACGCCTGGCGGTTTCAGAACGCTTCATTGCGTCCCTGTTGGCTTCTGCTTCGCCGATTAAAGCATCCCTTATAACCTCTGCTGTTCTTCGCCTTCCAAGTGCTTCGAGATAGCCTTTTTCGTCGCGAATATCCTGTATGTTGATAATATCTATAATCACGCCGATTTTGGCAAGTTCTTCACCGGACTGCTCAAGCACTTTCTGTACGAACATGTCCCTCTGCTGGTATAGTTGTTCTACTGTAAGAACACCTATAATGTCACGAAGCTGGCCTTCGAGCGTTTCTTTAATGATTTGCTTGATTCGCTCGGGATGTGTTCCGAGAAATCTTTCCACTGCTTTGGCAAGAAGTTCAGGCTCGCTTGCTATTTTCACGTTCGCAACCGCTTCGATAGTAACAGGAACGCCTTCTTTTGACCATGCTTTGGCGACAGTGACATCCGGAAGGTTCATCGTTTCAAGCGATATTCTGCTGACTCTCTCTAGAACGGGAATTCTGAATTTTGCACCGCCGACGACTGCTTTCCATCCTCTGCCCGTTGCGGAATCTTTCCTGCCTGTGAAAATCAGGGCTTCGTTTGGTTGTGCTTTTATATAGTTTCTTGCGAAAATCAGGATTGCTCCTATTATGCCGCTTACGCCTATTATTAAAACTACCGCTATCCATGGCTCTATCATAATAAATTTTCCTTTCCTTTGTCTTAATATTATAAAAATGTCTCTGTGAATATTTTATACTGTTTTGTTTATTCTACTGTAGCTGTGTTACCGTCAACAGATTCTATTGTTACTGTTTGGCCTTTTGCATATTCCTTCTGCGGCTCTTTTGAGCGGGCGTTTAAGTAAATACTTTTTTCGGTGCCCTTGATTTTCGAGTATATCTCTCCGGTGCCGCCTTTAGGGATAGGGACAGTTATTTTTGCTTCTTTTCCTACGAAGGAAGCACTGCTAACCTGGCTTGTTGACTGCTGCCTGTATAGCCATCCCAATGCTTTGTAACAGGCAAACCAGATTACAAAGCCTCCGACGAATCCTATGATATAAGGCACAGGCCATCCGAGATATTCAGAGACAAAGCCGCACATGCCAAAGCCGATAAGGAAAATCATAATCAGCTTAAGGCTGAATATGCCCGGCCCGCCGGCGTCAGAAGCATCTGCCCCGGCAATATCAAT
>CAZMPL010000361.1:0-1170 GCA_964567805.1 uncultured Pirellulales bacterium
ATCTACAGCTTTTTCAATGCCCCTTTTTACCTGCATCGAATTTGCGCCGGCGGTAATATTTTTCAAACCTTCATCGAAAATACTTTCTGCCAGAATAGTTGCAGTTGTTGTTCCATCTCCCGCGATATCAGATGTTTTGGAAGCAACTTCCTTTACCATCTGAGCACCCATATTTTCATAAGGATCTTCCAGTTCGATTTCTTTTGCGACTGAAACACCGTCTTTTGTTACGGTTGGTGATCCAAAGGATTTTTCGAGAACTACGTTTCTGCCGCACGGACCAAGTGTGATTTTGACCGCTTCAGCAAGTTTTTTTACACCTTTCTGAACGGCGGTACGTGCGTCAGTACCAAAAGCTATTTTTTTTGCTGCCATTTTTTTTATTCTCCTAATTTCAGGATTAAGTTTCTTTTCGTGTTACTTCTCAATAACGGCCATGATATCTGATTCGCTCATAATCAGGTATTCTTTGCCGTCGATTTTCAGTTCAGTACCGGCATAACTTGTGAAAAGTACGAGATCACCCTTTT
Organism: uncultured Pirellulales bacterium; assembly: GCA_964567805.1. Taxonomy (GTDB): domain Bacteria; phylum Planctomycetota; class Phycisphaerae; order Sedimentisphaerales; family Anaerobacaceae; genus JAFGPS01. Next base: position 531 of record CAZMPL010000361.1, read on the forward strand.
TTACTTCCAGTTTTCTTATAGAGCCGTCATCAAGTAATTTACCTTCACCTACACTGACAACTTTACCTCTTTGTGGTTTCTCCTTGGCGCTGTCCGGTAAAACGATTCCTCCGGCGGTTTTGGTCTCAGCTTCGAGACGCTCGATGAGCACCTTATCTGCCAATGGTCTTATTTTCATATTATAGTTACTCCTTTCATGTTTGGGTTCTTATCTATACACGATATTCTCTAAAAATATCACTTTTATACTTTTTGATAAATAATCTGTCTAATTGTTCACGAAGAATATTCATATCAACTGGTTTATCAATTACGCTGAAAACATTCATTTGAAGTGCTTTGTCAAGCAATGTCTGGCCTGCGCAGCTTGTTAGAAGGATGCAGGGGAGCATAGGATAACTCATTTTAATAAGCTTTATCATTGCAAGGGCACTTGAACTATCAGAATCGATATCTAAAATCGTCGTATGTATTCTTTTGGTCCGTATAATATTCAAAAAATCCGAAGAATTGCCCGCCACAAGCAAATTAATACCTCTGGGTTGAAAAATACTTCTCAACGCATCAGGCCATGCCCAGTTGGCTTCGCTTGCCAGAACATTTACTTCATTAAGTTGTGACATATTATAAACCATATTTA
>CAZMPL010000361.1:1270-3492 GCA_964567805.1 uncultured Pirellulales bacterium
ATTTTTAAAATATTTTTATAGTCTAATAAAGGTTAAAATATAAAATAGGTAATATGTGGCATCGTATTTTAAACTGTAATAGTAAAATAGGTTAATATAATTGGTATAAATACCGATATATCCCGTAAAACTCGCGAAACGTATGAAAAATATCGTGCAAATACCTTTCGTGCGCAAAAAAATATAATTGGATGGTACTATTTAATATGCGAAAAAACGCAAAAAGGAGATATAGAATGAAAAAGTGCTGGAATATCTCACTTATTCTGCTCGTTCTAATTCTTACAGGTTCTTTTGGATGTAATTCGAATCAGGGAAGTTTTAATAATTTCCTGCCTGTTGATTCAGTCAAAACTCCCAAAAAACCAAAACCTGTTACTCAAGCTAATCCCAATACAGCTACTTCTACTGATAGTAGTGTAATGAAGGTGGAGCCAATAGAACCGGTAGGGAACGAAAATACAAATACAGCTCCTTTAAGTACGTCAACTCTAACCAGTATAACAAGTTCTTCCGGTATGGATGCTTTGACTCCGGCTCTTGTATCAGTTAGTGAAACCGGCGCATCGGTTGTTTCAAAAACTTATCCCTGGGCGGAATGCGGAATAGTTCAGATGGATAAGGTTATGCCTAAAGAGATTAAGCTCAATCAGCAATTTACATATACCATCAAAATAACAAACCTTACGGATTCTATGTTGTCTGATATTATAGTAAATGAAGAATATCCGAATAATTTCAAACTGATTAGTGCAAATCCGCTGGCTCAGGAAAGTCCCAATAAGCTTACATGGAAAATTGACTCGCTCGGGCCCAAAATAGTAAAAGAAATAACAATTTCAGGATTGGCGGATTATGCCGAGCCAATTAAATGTTCCACAACGGTTCAAACACCGGTTTTGCCGGCAGTTTCGAATGTTAATGTTATTCAGCCAAGTTTGAAATTAGTCAAGAGTGCCCCTTCAGAAGTTATGCTTTGTGACTTGATACCGATAAAATATACCATTTCAAATGACGGAACAGGAACAATTACCAATGCGAAGATTTTAGATACTTTACCGCAAGGTTTGCGAACAACAGATGGTAAAGGTGAAATCTCGATTGATGTCGGAACTATATTTGAAAATCAGTCACGCGATTATACCATCGAACTTAGAGCCGCAAGAGTAGGTTCTTATTCAAGCAGAGCTACTGCTAATTCTTTAGAATTGGGCCTCAGAGCTGAATCTGCTGATACAACTATTATGGTAAGTCAGCCTGTACTTGCTATAAGCAAGTCCGGACCTGATCGTTTATACATAGGCAGACCGGTAACTTATGAAATTATTGTTTCAAATAAATCGCAGGTAGCTGCTAAAGATGTTGTTATTGAAGATACAGTACCAGAAGGTGTAACTTCAGTAAAAGCAACACAGGGAGCTCAGGTTTCCGAATCTAATACAAAACTTACATGGAAGCTTGAAAATCTTGCTCCTAATACTTCGGAAACTTTCAGAATTTCATACACACCAACACAACCCGGTGTGATTACGAATTCAGCGACAGCTTCGGCATACTGTGCAGAAGCCGTATCGTCAGCGGTCAGAACTATAGTAACTGGTATTCCGGCGGTAAATCTTGAAGTAACAGATCTTGAGGATCCGGTCAGAATTGGTAACAGAGTAACATATGTAATTACCGTAACCAATCAGGGTTCAGCTCCTTTGACCAACATATTAATAGCTTGTATGCTCGAATCGAATGTTAAATATATTTCCTCTTCAGGTGCCACTTCCGGTACAATGGAAGGTGACAGGTTGAGATTCCAGCCTTTGGGTGCTCTTGCACCGCAGGAAAAAGGCGTCTGGAAAGTAACAGTTGCCGCTGCTACGCCAGGTGATGTCAGATTCAAAGTTATTATGAATAGCGATGAATTGAGCAGACCGGTTGAACAAACCGAAGCTACTTACCTTTATGAATAGTTGATAAGATTCAAGCAAAAGAATCCTGCTTATCAATAGAAAAATAAAAAGGGCCTGTACCGAAGTATAGGCCCTTTTCTTTTGTTAATCTTCTGTATTACCGTTTCTAATTACTTCAGAACGATAACCTGCGATGTTTTTAGTTCTGGTACAGATACTTTACCTCACCCGCAGATAGTGCTCTATCATAGATACGGAAGTCATCAATCTTGCCTTTGAAGTATGGATTGTCTGGCCATACTGAGCGGCCAAGATAGTTCA
>CAZMPL010000362.1:0-3478 GCA_964567805.1 uncultured Pirellulales bacterium
TGCCCATGACACAATTTTTTTTGTTAAATGTTCTAAGTTTGATTCCCGGATGGGTAGGTGTTTTTTTATTATCCATAAGTTTGTCCTGAAAATTTTAGATGGAGTTTTTCTGTATAATCGGAAAACAGCCGCTATTGTCTATAAAAATAATAAAAAAGCTCAGTCTTATTGCTCAGTCTATATGTAAGACGCTGGAAAAATGATTTTCTTGCATGAATCTGAAAAAAATTGACATGATAACAGGATGAACAGGAAAAATACTCTTGTTAATCATGTTCATCCTGTCTTAAAAATTTATTTTTTGTATATTCTTTGACTTCTTCCGCCGAAAGAATTGTTGGTTTAACTAAGAATAATTGTATGTATTCATTTTTTATATGAGAGCGGCTGCTGAATACTCTGTCTAATAAAGGCAGGTCGCCTAAAATCGGTACTTTGGATTCGTGTGTAATGCCGCTTGAGATTTCATTTCCGATTATTAGCAAGGATTTTCCGCTTGGAATAAGTACATTAAATGATTCTTTATATAAAGATACTTCTTTTGGAAGTTTTTGTTTAATTTTGTCTTTAGGTTTTTGGCCGTCGGAAATTGTAACATCATTTACTTTCAGTTCCTGTTTATTAGCTATAACATCATTAATTTCTATCTTGAGTTCAAGTTGAATATTATTGTCGTCTAAAATTTCCGGTTTCAGGCTTAAAACCTGACCTCCAGTGAATTTGAATAGATATTGACGGCTTATTTTTTTATCATTGTTTTTTTTATCAATAAAGGAAAACTCTTTAGTTTCTTTATCAAAATAATAAAGCTCTTTTAAAGAAGAATCAGTTTTTTTATTTGAAACATATATATAATAATCTTCTCTGAGAACTGCCATCTCAGCCTGTTTACCAGTCGCCGCAACGATTGCAGGATGGCCTTTAACTTTAGCATCTTTATGTATGTCTATTGTTTGTCTGAGCAGGGCGGCAGAAAGCTCATCTATCACGAATAAATTAGGTTCATTGGAATTGTCCACACGATAGCTTGTCCATGATTCGGATTTTTGCAGAGAATTTGCATCCAGTCCGAGTTGTCTGAGAAAATTACTGCTTACCTGTACAATTTGCGTTTCGATTAAAACTTTATTTGGCTCAGTATTTTGTGAATTCAATGATTGTTCTGAGAATCTCTGTGGAGTCTCTTCTGGATTTTCTGTTATGCTCGTGTCGGAATTTTCATATACTTGCGTGTCTTCCTGTTTGTCTTCTTCCGGCGGAACAATTGTCGCTTTTATCAGGATGAGTGACTTTTTATCTGAAGATGAATCCTTCTGATTATTTCCATCAAAAGAAAAAGCACAAGTTTTGCCGTTTATGATCGTTAATTTTGTTTCCAAACCAGTTGTAGTAATATCCGGAGGGCGATTCGAATCATTCCACTCTAAAGGCCTTTTGTCATCGAAAGTTATAAATACAATATCCTTATCTTCAGATATATGGGGCGTGATTTTAAAATATGGATTTATTTGATCAGGTGATACTGGTTGTTGTACCATATTTTGAAATACCGCTGTTTCATCATTTAAAACAGTCACTTTTGGTAGCGCCATAAGTTTTGCATTTTGATTGCCTTGAATACCTTTTATTAATTTAGTTACTTGTGTATCTTCGAGATTGGCAGCACCACTTTCTCTGATTCCAATACTATTTAGAATTTCATTTATAGCCTGTTCGGTTCCATATATGTAACGAGTTTCGATAGATACCAGGGTATAATCAATAGACTCTCGTAATGTTTCAAGATACTCTTCGACCTTAGTTTGAATCTCAGGAGTATTTGTAACCGCGAGTTTTTTGGGAGAATTAGCCGGATAAGGATAAAGTGTACCTTGTGCCTTTTTATTTTTTTCGTACCAGCTATCAGGTTCAACAAAATCCATAAGCTTTTGTATAAATTCTCTTGTGGCATTTATAATTGCCTGGTTAGGTGCAGCTCCATAGCTGCTGCCAGGCATCGGGCTTATTCCAAGACCGCCGCCCATACCACTCATCATTCCACCCATCATGCCGCCACCACCCATACCGCGCATAGATGTCACACCGATGAGGTCAGCGATATCATAAGTACGCTGAACCATATTAGTATCAGGTATTTCCTGTTCTTTAACTGGCTGAGTATTTTCAGATACATTGTTAACAGGTTCATTCAACGAATCGCTTTGAGTTTGCGTTTCTCCATGAAGTATAATTGTCGGCCTTACAAACACAATAAATGACATATTTCCTGCAGATGTATATGCCTGGCAAGTATAAATTAATGTCTGGCCATCCGGTATTGGTCTATACTTTGAGATTGTTTCTGCAGTTTGTTTGTTGTTACTGGAAATTATCTGTTCCAAATCTAACAGTACACTTTTAGCATAATTTATTGTCATAGGTGTGATTCTAAATGATATATTAAATAGGCTCGACGGATCGTTCGAGTCAAATTGTGCTGTTTTGCCATTTAGTACAGTTATTTTCGGTGTCGTCACGGATTTAAAATTTTTATTGGCTTGTGTAGCTCTTATTAAAAAACTTACTTCCAAATCATCAAGAATTTTGTTATCAATTGCACCAGCACCAACATCACTTAAAAACTTGTTAATAACCTGCTCGGTTCCATATATATAACGAATTTCGAGAGCGACCTGTTCTTTGAATCCTTTTCGCAATGAATTAAGAAGTTTTTCGATTTTCTTATGAACTTCAATAGTGTTTGTCACTGTCATCTTCTTGGGACTTTCAGCAGGATAGGCATAAATTGTACCTTTTGCTTTATCATTTTTTTCATACCAGCTATCAGGCTCGATTAATTCCATAATCAGGCTTTTAAGTTCCTGAGCGGAATTATTGTTAGACTGATTAGGATAATTTCCATAGCTACCCATTCCATTCATAGATGGCACACCGACGAGGTCACTTATATCATAAGTACGCTGAACCATATTACTTGGAAGCGAATCAGTCGTTGCGATTAATATAACTCCATCTTGTATGATATAGCTGATTCTTAATTGTTTACTTGAAAAACCGGCCAATAAGACATCGAGTGCTGCACGAATTTTAACATCTCTCAACGGTTCCATTTTAGCAGGTGTAGTTGGTGTTATGTTCACTTTTTCAAACAAATCTCGCCAGTTAGTTTGTATCTGAAGCGGCGGATCCGTGAGTTTCCTGAATTCTTCCAGAACCTGCTCAATTGTCATACCTGGAGTTATTACTTGAGAAAGGTCGACTATTTGCTGCAACTGTATATAAGTCACTTTGTCTTTTTCATCTAATAGCTGAGCTATATCCGGCTTACTGACTGACTTACTGGTTGCTTCCGCCTCTTTTGCAGGTCGAGTATTTTCATTTGTATTAATAATAAAATCATTAGGCGAAGGACCTATCATATCTGTATCATTATTATTATGTGTAGAGTCTTTAGTCTGGAGTTGCACAGGTTGAATAA
>CAZMPL010000363.1:0-3462 GCA_964567805.1 uncultured Pirellulales bacterium
TTTTATACAACTATCTATTCTCAGTTCCTTCAGGTTTATTAAATCCTTTAATGGTTCGAGATCAGATATCTGAGCAGAATAGGAAATATCAAGTGAAGTAAGATTCGTAAGACTTCTTAAGGGTCCAAGGTCATCAACAGGAACATTTATAAGCCATAAATATCTAAGGTTGACAAGACCTGAAAGAGCCTGAATGTTCTTAATCGGCATATCACTTAACTGAAGGCTTTGGAGATTGGTAAGCTTTGCAAGTGGACGTAAATCAATTACAAATCTATCTTTCAGGTCATAAATACCGAGTTTTGCAAGAAGTTTCATCCATTTTGGTTTATCTTTTTCCGGAAAATAAATATGCTGAAATGTTAGTTGTTGAAGATTAGTACATTTCTCAAGCAATCTAATATCACGAAGCTCTTTATTTATCAGAGAAAAAGATGTAATTTTTCTTAATGAAATGTCAGTAAGAGAGTCCGGATTATTTATGTGAAGTTGTGCCGCAAATGCCTGGCGAAATATTTTCTCACTTTTTGAATCAGGTTTCTGTTCCTGATTAATCCCGATAAAAACCAGAGCGGCGATTATCAAAAGAAAAATCAAGCAAACAGCAATCAGCGGCCGCTTATGGAACAATGATTTTTGATTTTTTTCGTTCATTTCTTTATTATATCCGCAGATTACGCTGATACACGCAGATTAAACACAAAACTTTATATTGTATCTGAGTCTTTCTGCGTTACACCTTTGGCATCTTCGATCTGCGGATTTCCTTTTATTCGTTTTTCATTTAATAATTTCAAGATTCGGCAGAGCTTTCTGCAAATCCTTTATTTGTTTGTCAGAAATTCCATCACAACCCCTAATAGTTAGCATTTCAAGATTCTTGAGTTCTTTTAGAGGTCTAAGGTCTGTTACATATGTATTGTCTATGTGAAGACTTTTAAGATTAATAAGATTGGAAAGCGATTTGACATTTTTAATAGAAGTACCATTAAAATAAAGCATTTGAAGATTAGTTAATCCCTCAAGCGGTGTTAGGTCAATGACAACTCCGCTTGTAATATTTATTCCAAACTTTCTCAGTATTTTCTTCCATTCAGGAGTTCTGCCTAAATTTATATTTATACTATACATCTCTAATGTTTGCAGATTCGTAAATTTCTCCAGCAGCTTTATATCCGAAAGTACATACACAGGTATATCCAAAAAACTCAAATCATCCAGCGGCGAAGGCCCACCATATGCATTGATACTGACAGAATTAAATATTGCATAATCTTCATCAGTTAGTTCGTTCGGATCTTTATTGAGTTTTTTCGCCGCTTCTTCACGAATGATTTTCTCGCTTTCCGGGTCAGGTTTGGACTTATTATTGAGAGCCGCAACAACTAAAGCAACTATCATAAACAATACAACACATATAGCCGCGATTATATATTTTCGCCTGGAAGTATTTTTCTCTATCATGTTTTGTTCTGTTTCGTTATTCATTTCCTTATCCTATCCGCAGATTACGCTGATTCACGCAGATTAAACACAAAAACTTTATATTGTATCTGCGTCTTTCTGCGTCATACCTTTGGCATCTTCGATCTGCGGATTTCCTTTTATTCGTTTTTTCTAGTCCACATAATCTTTTATGATAACCGTATCAGGATGAGCGGCTTTAAATTCCTTCAATTGCTCCTCGGTAATGTTGGGGCATTCGATAACGAGCAGTCTGTGCAATTTCTCTAAATGCATTATCGGCTCAAGGCTCGAAACCTTCGTCGCAATTATTGTAAGGACCTGCAGATTCTTTAATCCCCGAAGCGGCTCAAGGCCTGAGACAGGAGTTCCGTCAATAAACAACTGCTCAAGATTCACCATCTTTTTCAGCGGCGTAATGTCAGAGATTGGAGAAAAGCCCAAATGTAAAGATTTCAGAGCAGTTAGATTCTGTATTGGGCTTAAATCTATCGCGTATTTTTCTTTGAGGTCGAATACTCCAAGCTTTGCAAGATACTTCATCAATTTCGGAATTTTGCTTTCGGGATACCTAATGAACAGTTCTAGTTCCTGTAAATTCGTAAATTTCTCAAGCAACGTAATATCAGAAAGCTCTCCAAATTTTAATTTAGAAGTGGTTGCCCAATAAAAACTGCTTTCATCACCGATATTAAGAGTAATAGATATTGCTTTGATTTTCGCAAAATCCTCATTAACAAGGTCATTCGGGTCTTTTTTAAGTCCTGTTTCTTCATAAAGCTGCCTTGCTGCAAAATGTCTAATTACTCTTTCGCTTTCAGGATCGGGCTTTGGTTCCCCACTGTAAATCGCAAATACCAAGGCAACTATCACCAACAATACAACGCATACAGCCGCGAGAATGTATCTGCGATTAGCATATTGATTTTGTCTATCATTTATTTTTTCATTTCTATTCTTCATATATAACTTTCAGATTTGGCAGAGTTTTCTTCAAGTCCTCAACCTGCTCATTAGAAATATATTTACACTCCTCTATATGTATCTCCTGCAAATTAATTAAATCTTTAACGGGTTCAATATCTGAAATCCTGGTATCGTTAATAAAAAGTCTTTGCAGAGATATTAAGCTTTTAATCGGTTTAAGGTCTGTTATTCCCGTTGATCTGATTTCAAGCTCTTTCAGCTTCGTTAATTCCTTTATTGGTTCGAGATTAGTAACATCAGTACGCCAAATGTAAAGATACTCCAGATTTTCGAGTCCTTTGAGCGGCTCAAGGTCACATACCTTTGTAAAATTAAGATTCAAACGCTTTAGACTTTTTAATCCCTTTAACTGCTCGATATTTGAAACTTTTGTATGACAAAGGTAAAGATCTTGCAGCTTTTTTAAATCTTTTAGTGAACTAAGGTCGAATACCTGCTGAGTTTCGACAAGTGAAAGCTCTGTAAGGTTAATTAAACCTGCAAGTGGTTTAATGTTTTTAACTGGTGTATCAACGATATTTAGTGATTCAAGATTAATAAGCTTTTCGATAGGAGTTAAATCCATAGCAAATCTCTCATTTAAGTCATAAAGCCCGAATCTTGCCATACGCCGCATCCATACAGGAATATTTTTGTCTGGATAATGGATATAGATTAAATCGAGATGCTTCAGATTTGAGAACTTTTCAAGAAACTTTATATCATAAAATATTCCGTTCAGAGTATAAGTTTTCGTATTTACCCTAAAGCCATGACTATCCTTTTCAATTTCAATAAGATCAAGATTTGTAATTTTTGCAAAGTCTTCATAGTTTATTTCATTTGCATCTTTATGAAGTTGATCTGCGACTACCTGTCGGATTACTTTATCGATGTTCGGATTGAGTTTTGATTCCTGATCGAAAATCGCCGCGGCTAAAGCAACAACCACCAACAATACAAGGCTTACAGTCGCAATTATGTATTTCCGTTTTGATGGTTTCTTTTCTTTCATGTTTTGTTCCGTTTCCA
>CAZMPL010000364.1:0-3460 GCA_964567805.1 uncultured Pirellulales bacterium
TTCTTCATATATTGTACCCCAATACAGATTGTTATTTTGTGCTTGTAAGTTTATTGGTTTTATAAGGAATTCTACTATTGTTTTATTAAAGTTCATTGTATGCTATTTTATCAAATTAATCTTCTTTTTGTACTTTTTATTCGAAAATTTAACATAAAATCTTTTATAGCAAGAAAATATGATTATTATTTTGTTATAAGGGTAAATTGAGTTATGAGTGAAAATAATTTTGTTAAGAATCCGGCAAAGAAAATCTTTGCACTGGTTTGCAAATAGAAATATTATATGTCATGTTGTTAATTAATAATTTTAATCAAATAACCTGAATTTGGGAGATATAACAATGAATGAAAATTCAAGTGGAACAGGTAACCTTCTGGATACGACCGATTGCCTTGAAGCGGTTGGTGTTTTCAGAGGTTGGAAAAACTTATTTTTCATTATCATTTTATTCTGCATTCTGATATTGCAGACATGCTTCTGGCTTTCGGATTTGGGTATGATTGAAATGCCGAAGGAAGTTGGATTGGAATTGGGTTCTATTCAGTTTTTTTATGCAGAACCACAAACAGATTTAATTCCTGATGGAAATGAAGTTGGTATTATATCTGATTCCAATGAGGCTGCTCAACCGAAGGAAACTCCTGATCCAAACCAGGCAGCCAAAGAAAGTAGTTTAATTAAATTGGCCGCCGTTGCAAATGCATCCTCACCAAACGATATTAATGAGATGTCTGATAACGAAAAAGATAAAGCAGGATTTTTCTTCGGAATAACATTTAATCACATTGTATGGCTAATGCGTTTTGTAAATGCTGTTTTAATGTTAGCAGCGATTCTTTATTGCTTCACAATGTTATTCAGTTTGAAACTTTCAATGCTCGGAAGGCTTGGCGGAATAAACCATATAACAAGAGCGTTTTTCCTTGCTCTGCTTCTTCTTGTTTTCATATTGCCATGGCAGCGAGTTTTCGGAAGCATTATAACAGGTGCAATATTCACTCCGGAAGAGTTCGTTAAATGGCACGCTGAGAAAACGGGTGACATTATCGATAAGGTGCTCTACTATATGCGTTTCTGCGGCTATATGGTTTTTGTGTTTTTAATATTAATCCTGGCACAGATTAGAAGCGGCAGATGGGCAAAAGCTATTCTTAGAAGACTTGAAATAATATAACAGGAAAATTTATATCGGAGAATATATATGTCGGAACTTGAGCGGATTGGTGTATCGCTTGATAAGGATTTACTCGAACAATTCGACAAACTCATTACAAAGCAGGGCTATAGAATAAGGTCGGAAGCGATACGTGACCTGGTTCGAAAACAGTTAAGTGAAGAGCAGCTTGAGAATCCTGATTCTAATGCTGTCGCCGCTGTATTTCTTGTTTATGACCACCATTCGACTAAATTGTCCGATTCCCTGATTGAATTGCAGCATTCACACGCTCACGATCAATCGGTACATGTAATTTCATCTCTGCATGTGCATCTGGATGAGCATGATTGTCTTGAAATAATTGTACTTAAAGGCCGGGCGGGTGAAATCAGGAAAATCGGTGATAATATTCTTAGCATGAGAGGCGTAAAACTCGGCAAAATTAATGTTGTCGCAACTTAACTTCTGAAAAAAGCACTTATTCAAACTGACCGATTCTGTGTTGTCATGCTGAATCTCTTGGGGATGAAGCATCTGGCTCTCGAATGAGAAGTTACGAATGATACTTATTTTACATTCGCTGGCCAGATCCTTCGTTTCACTCAGGATGACAACGATTTGTATCATATTTATGCAAAAATACTTATAGTATTATTTGGTTCTTAATTGGTCTGTTTGAGTCGCTGAATTTGCGTCTTGCAGTTTGAACAGATAAGAATCTGTTTATACCGCTTTTCTCGATATTATCATAAAAATTAATCCTCCTTATTAACAAATTTTGTGAAAAAACTCTGTTAAGAATCCACCAATCAATATAATATATATTCGTTTTTAATCTGCTTCTTGTATGGCAGGAGTTATTATAAATATTTAGGTATATATAAAGATCATGGAAGTAAAACACATATTAAAAATCGCAACAGAATTACGTATAGCAGACAAACAAGTCACCGCGGTAGCATTGCTTTTAACTGAAGGAGCAACAGTTCCATTTATTGCGAGGTATCGTAAAGAAGTAACCGGTTCTCTTGATGAAGTAGCGATAACAACTATTCGTGACAGGCTCGAACAGCTTGCAGAGCTTGACAAAAGATGTGAAGCGATTCTTGCTTCGCTCGAAGAGCATGGTCATCTTACCGACGAACTGAAAGCAAAAGTTCTCGCCGCAGAAACTATGGCGGAGCTGGAAGATATTTATCTGCCGTATAAGCCGAAAAGAAGAACACGCGCGACTATCGCCAAGGAAAAGGGACTTGAGCCGCTCGCGAAAATGCTATTCGAGCAGGGAATGTTCGATCCTGAAACAGAAGCGCAGAAATATATCAATGAAGAAAAGCAGGTCACTTCTGCTGAAGAAGCGTTAGCCGGAGCTCGTGACATAATTGCGGAATGGATTAGCGAAGACCAGCAGGCGCGTGCGGAAATGCGTTCGTTGTTCTGGTCAGAGGGACAATACAGCAGTAAAGTTATCCCGGGCAAGGAAGAGGAAGCTATAAAGTACAAGGATTATTACGATTGGGCCGAGCCGGTTTCGTCTGCACCGTCACATCGTGTGCTTGCGATTCGGCGAGGAGCAAATGAAAAGTTCCTTCTTATGAGAATAATAGTTGACGAAGATAAAGCAATGTCAATTCTTGAGTCATTGTTCGTTCAAAAAGAAAACGCAGCTTCCGCACAGGTAAGACTTGCGATAGTCGATGGCTATAAAAGGCTTCTCGCCGATTCGATGGAAACTGAAATCCGTCTCGAAAGCAAGAAGCAAGCTGATGAAGAAGCGATAAAAGTCTTTGCTGAAAATTTACGACAACTTTTATTAAGCTCCCCATTGGGCGAGAAAAACGTTCTCGCAATCGATCCTGCTTTCAGGACCGGTTGCAAAGTTGTTTGCCTGGACAAGCAGGGAAAACTGCTGTATCATGATGTCGTGTATCCTCATACTTCATCAGGAGCGACTTCGCAGAACGAAGGAATTAAAATCGCAGCATGGTGTCAGAAATTTAATATCGAAGCGATTGCCATCGGAAACGGAACCGCGAGCAGGGAAACAGAAGCATTCGTTCGCGGCTTAGGATTGCCTTCGGAAATCCCGATTGTAATGGTCAATGAAAGCGGTGCGAGTGTCTATTCCGCTTCACAGGTCGCGCGAGATGAATTCCCCGATTATGATATTACGGTTCGCGGTGCGGTTTCAATTGGCAGACGACTCATGGACCCGTTGGCCGAGCTTGTAAAGATTGACCCGAAATCAATCGGCGTAGGTCAGTATCAGCATGATGTTGACCAGACGCTGTTAAGACGCAG
>CAZMPL010000365.1:0-3367 GCA_964567805.1 uncultured Pirellulales bacterium
TTCTTCCCGGCCAGCAACAGCCGCAAAGCAAAGATTTGTATGAAGACTTCGACGGCAAATTGGATTTGAGTTGGAATGTTTTGGGTTTGGATCTTAAACATATGTCACTTGATAAAGTCCCCGGGTCGCTTACTCTTACAACTCAAAACGGCACGTTTGAATATGCAAATATAAACTATAAAAATGTCTTTCTTGTTGATTTTCCCGCGGACCAGTCCGTTGATTTTCAGGTGACTGTATGTATCTCTAATTTTAAGCCATCAGAAATATGGAACCAGGCTGGCTTGCTTCTCTGGAACGATAAAGATAATTTCTTCAAGTTAGCTTATGAATACGGTGAAGAAACTGAACAGGGAAATGGGCTTCTTTTTTCTGCGGGGCGAGAAACTTCCGGTTCTCCGTATTATACATGGTATTTAACAGAACAATTTCCACAGAAAATGTGGCTCCGAATAATTAAAAAAGGTAATGTTTATGTATTATTCAACAGTACAGATGGGAAAAACTTTAATCCTCTAAAAATATATCGTTCTCACAACAGCAATATTAAAGATAATACAATACCAATTCTTGATGTACCTGTTAAATCAATTGGAATCTTTACAAGTAATTATATTACTGATACCGCACCGGAGGTTGATGCTTCATTTGACTTCTTCGAGTTTAAGGTATTAACTACTGACTCGAAATTGCCGGATTATCCGGTTATTTAATAGAGATTCTTATTAAAGGAATAGTTTAATAAATCAAACTGACCGATTATAAATTAAACAATATTATAAACTTTGTTTTGTCAAATACTTGACGCATTTTGTCATCCTGAGTGAAACGAAGGATCTGGCCTGCGCATGTAAAATATGTATCGTACGTAATTTCTGATTCAAAAGCCAGATGCTTCACTTCGTTCAGCATGACAATATGGAATTGGTCAGTTTGAGTTAATAAGAATTGTTGTTAAATGAGTAATTTTATTCCTCATTAAAGGTCTTGTATTCCTCATTATAAGCAGCTTTTTAAAATTCATGTCATTATTCTTTTTTTTGCATTTAAAATGCGGCGATTTGCGTTTTTTTATTTTTGATTTTTAGTGTTTTCCCCTTATGATATTATTAGTTTTAAAACTAATAACTAAAAACTGTTGAAACAGGGGTAGTCGAAATGAAATCAGAAAAAATGTTCAAAATCGCAATGTTGGCTTTTATCATTTTGTTGTGCGGCTCAATCAATTACTTATATGCTGATGACGGCTATGACTTATGGCTCAAGTATAATAAAATCAGCGATGCACAAAAACTCGCGGAATATCAGGCGGCAATTACGTCTGTTGTGATTCAGGGTGATTCACCAACATGCAAGGTTATGAAAGATGAATTGCAGAAAGGCTTGTCCGGTTTGCTTGGAAAAGATATGGTTTTCGGCAGTTCAGTTGAAAAAGCGGGAACACTTGTAATCGGCACGCCAGAGAATTCAGATATCGTTGCAAAACTAAATTTGGCTGATTCTCTTAAAGAGCTTGGCGACGAAGGATTTATTATTAAACATGTTCAGGTTAGTGACAAAGATTGTATCGTTATTGCTTCCAATAAAGATACAGGCTTGCTTTATGGCGCATTTGATTTATTACGCTTGATGCAGACACAAAAATCTCTTGCAGGTATTAATATTTCTTCGAAGCCCAAAATTAAACTCCGCGTTCTCAATCACTGGGACAATAGGAACGGCTCAATCGAAAGAGGTTATGCCGGAAAGTCACTCTGGAAATGGGATGAACTTCCTGATACAGTCGATTCCAGATATACTGATTATGCACGTGCGAATGCGTCACTCGGTATCAATGGAACCGTATTGAACAACGTGAATTCCGATGCTGTTTTCTTCACTACAGAGTTCCTGAAAAAAATCGCGAAACTGGCGGATGTTTTCAGGCCTTATGGAATTAAAGTATATCTTTCCATAAGGTACACATTGCCATCACAAATGAAAACTGAAAATGGAATAGGCCCGCTTAATACCGCTGATCCTCTTGATCCAACTGTTCAGGAATGGTGGAAAGATAAAGCACAGGAAATATATAAATACATACCGGATTTCGGAGGCTTTCTTGTAAAAGCGAATTCCGAAGGTCAGCCCGGACCTCAGGATTATGACAAGACACATGCAGACGGAGCAAATCTGCTTGCGAATGCAATAGCGCCGTACGGCGGCATAGTAATGTATCGTGCTTTTGTTTATGATCCGGATGTCGATCCGGATAGAGCCAAACGTGCATATATGGAATTTATGCCGCTCGATGGTAAGTTTAAAGATAATGTTTTAGTACAGGCAAAGAATGGCCCCGTAGATTTCCAGCCCCGTGAGCCGGTTCAGCCTTTATTCGGCGCAATGAAACAAACTCCGGTTATGGCCGAACTTCAGGTTACACAGGAATATCTCGGATGGTCAACTCATTTAGTTTATCTTGCTCCTATGTGGAAAGAGTATCTGGAATTCGATACTCATGCCAAAGGTGAAGGTTCGACGATGGCAAAAGTTATTGACGGTACAGTGCATAATAATAAATTAACAGCCATTGCCGGTGTATCAAATACAGGTGATGATAGAAACTGGTGCGGCCATTTCTTCGCTCAATCGAACTGGTTTGCTTATGGCCGTCTTGCGTGGAATCATGAGTTGAGCGCTGAAGAAATCGCGGATGACTGGATTAAGATGTCAATAACCTGCGACAGTGACGCAATTAAAACTATAAAAACAATGATGATGGGATCTTGGGAAGCATGTATTAATTATCAGGAGCCGCTCGGACTTCATCATCAGATGGATAATTCCCATTACGGACCTGGGCCGGAGATTTCACGTGCATCTCGAATAGACTGGACACCTGCTTATTATAATAAAGCAGATGAAAAAGGAATTGGTTTTGACAGGAGTTCGACCGGAAGTAACTTCACAAGCCAGTATTTTTCGCCGTGGAAAGAGATATTCGATAATATCGAAACATGCCCGGATAAATACCTGCTCTGGTTCCATCATGTCTCCTGGGATTATAAAATGAAATCAGGAAGAACTTTGTGGGATGAGCTTTGCATGAAATATTATGAAGGAACCGATTATGTAGAGCAAATGGCAAAAACATGGCAATCCATGAAAGGTAAAGTTGACCCGGAAATTTTCGAGCATGTCACCGCAAAACTGAATCAGCATATAATTGATTCGGCGAAGTGGCGTGACACATGTTTAAGCTATTTCGGCGGATTCAGCAAAATGCCAATCCCTGATTCTGTAAAGAATGATTAAAAATATTAAAAAGGAATTGTGTCATGGGCATCTTGCCCATGAAGCATGGCCAGGATGGCCATGCCACAACTTA
>CAZMPL010000366.1:0-3366 GCA_964567805.1 uncultured Pirellulales bacterium
ACAGATGACGTTGATAATCTGTTCCGGTCTGATATTGTTTAGTGGCTGCCAGGACAAAAACATCAGTACCGAAATATTTTCAGAAAATAATTCTCCAGAGGTATTTGTTTTTTATTTCCATCGAACAGTACGATGCACTACCTGCCTGGAAATAGAAGCTGGTACCTCTAAAATTCTCAAAGAGAATTTTTCAAAGTTTCTTGCCGATGGATTTCTTAAATGGGTACCGTTTAATATGGATGATGATGGAGGTGAGGAATTTGCAAGCCAGTTTGATGTTAACTCAAACACGCTCGTTTTAGCAAGAATTTCCGAAGACAAAAAGCTTAAATTTAAGAAGCTTGAAGACGTATGGGAATTTACCGGCAATCATGAAGGATTGTCAAACTATGTAACTAATGAATTAAATGACTTCATAAATGATATATAAATAGATGACTTTCACATGCAGAGACTAAATTAAATTGTAGCTTATGCAGTGATGCGATGCCTAATCATCTGCTTGTGTTTCTTATATTTGCGTGAGTGTAGCATGCAGTAAATTTAATAAAACAATTTATGAAAAATAAAAAGGATATTTACTTATGAATAAGAATAGTAAAGTAGGAATTGTTGTTGTTCTTGTAATTGCGATAATAACTGTTATTACTATCAAGCATAATAAATCCAGCCTGGACTCGACTGTATTAGGTGGTGTTCGGCAAATACCTGAAGAGTACAAGATAAAACAGCTTACTGGCAAGGGCATGCCTGTTCTTGTCGACATCGGTGCAGATACCTGTATTCCATGCAAATTGATGGCACCGATTCTCGATGAGCTTAAAGAAGAATTGAAGGATAAGATTTTAGTTCAGTTTCTTAATCTGAATAAATATCCCGGTGTTGCTGATGAATATAAGATTAGTGTTATGCCAACCCAGATTTTTTACGATGCTTCAGGTAAAGAACGTTTCCGACATGAAAGTTTTTTTTCTAAAGAAGATATTCTTGCCAAATGGAAAGAACTTGGTGTAAATCTACCGAGCGAAATTTCTCAGGCACCGGCTTTCGAACGTCTCAAGCCGGCTAAAGTCGATGAGCGTGCCAAAGACACAATCTGTTATATGTGTGATGGTGACATAAATCCGAAGAATCTAGTAATAGTGCAGACTGAAAAGGGGCCGGTACGCATGTGCAGCCCGCATTGCTATTTTATTATGTATTCCTGCCTGACCGAAGATAAAACAGATTTCGAGAAAAAAGTTTCAGTCACTGATACAACTACCGGCAATCTTGTTCCAGCAGCGGATGCTGTATTCCTGTTCGGGCAGGATGAAAAAACCGGCAGGCCATGGATAAAGACATTTGCAAATCGTGACGCGGCTGTTACAGAACGTTCTGTTGGTGGTGGTAACATTCTGACTTATGAGCTTTTGCTGGAGAAAGAATTATCTAATCGCTGCGGTTTCTGTGAGCGGGCCGTATATCCACAGGATGCAGCCGAAGTTATTGTAGATGGCGGCGTACATACCTGGGGCTGCTGTTCGCACTGTGCCCTCGGAGTAGCTGCAAGAACAGGTAAGAACATAGAAATACATGAGAAGGACAGGCTGACCGGCGAGAAAATCATAGTTAAAACATTCGATGGTAAAATTGCTTCGCTTGAACCTGAAACTGCGGCAGCGTGGTTTGGTCAGAGACAAAAAGATGATGGTACATGGGTTTCTGCCGGATGCTTTCATCAGGGTTTCTTTGTCAACGCGGATAATCTTGAAAAATGGGTCGGCCTGAATCCATATGAAACAGGCAGACTTATCAGCATCAGTCAGGCGCTTGCCGATAAAATGAAACTTTCACCAGAACAGATTCAGAAGGCTTGTAAAATCGGTGAATGTGTTCCAAAATAAAAACAATATAAACAGAAAAGGAAAAAGTTATGAAACGCTATGGTATTTTATCAATAGTTTTATTTTTGTGTGTAGTATCTATGTGCAGTGCTCAACAAAACAGTCCCGGAAATCCATCAACATCGTCGGAATCCCAAATATTAAAAGACATGTACCCCAATGTAGAGATGGGATTACTTAACGAAGCGGTTATTTCGGAATTATCCAGCGGCGTATTATTAAAAGCAAATGATATCGTGATTAGTGACAAAGACTTGAATAAGACGATTGCGGATGCAAATGAGAAAATACGGCCTCAGCTTAAAAAATATGCTTCTCTGGTTCTGGAGCAAATCGCTATTCCAAAATTGCTCGTACTTGAAATCAAAAATGAGGCGACCAAAAACGGGCAGGAGATTACAGAAAAGGATGAAAATAAAATTATCCAGGGCTATGTTCGCACGTTAGCAAAAAATGTAAAGGTAAGCGAAGAGAAAATACTCGAATTCTATAACAGCAACAAAGACTCATTAAGCGGCGCTACTCTTGTACAAATTAAACCCCAGATTGAACAACTGCTTGGTCAGGAAGAACTTCAAAAACTTGTCGATGAGCGAATTCGTACTATTGGCAGCAGAGTTAAGATAGAAATTTCTGCTTCGTGGCTCAAGGCTCAGGCGGTATCAGAACAAGATAATCCTGTTAGTAAAGCACGCAAAAGCGGGAAACCAACTATGGTGGATTTCGGCTCGAAAGGTTGTGTGCCTTGTGATATGTTGGCTCCGATACTGGAGACATTACAGAAAAAATACAAGGGAAAGGCCAATATTGTTGTAGTCTTGACAGGCGAAGAACCGATACTTGCTTCACGTTACGGTATTGAAGTTATTCCGCTGCAGATATTCTATGATAAAACCGGAAAAGAAGTTTTTCGACACACTGGTTTCTTCCCGCAGGATGAAATTGAAAAACAGTTATCGAAGATGGGAATTTAGTAAATATCATGGAACAACTCTTTACGACGTTAACACATGCAGTTGAGGGTACACCTGCCATAGCAATAATCGCATCTTTTGTATGGGGTATCCTGAGTATTCTTCTCAGTCCATGCCATCTTGCGAGTATTCCTCTGATAGTCGGATTCATAAGCGGGCAAGGTAAAATTTCTGTCAGAAAATCGTTTTATATTTCGAGCCTTTTTGCAGTTGGAATATTAATCACAATCGCTGGAATCGGAGCAATTACAGCAGCTGCGGGAAAAATGATGGGTGATGCAGGAAGATATGGAAATTATTTCGTAGCGATAATATTTTTTGTTATTGGTCTTCATCTGCTCGATATTATTCACTTGCCTTTTTCCGGGCCGAGTCAGGTTGGAATGAAACGTAAGGGATTACTCGCGGCTTTTATAATCGGACTTGTTTTCGGAATCGCATTGGGGCCATGCACTTTTGCGTTCATGGCTCCTGTGCTTGGTGTTACTTTTAAAGTGGCATCATCG
>CAZMPL010000367.1:0-3346 GCA_964567805.1 uncultured Pirellulales bacterium
AGTGACATCGTAGTCCACATTTTTAGCATGATTAAAAGGATTGGGATTATAAGAATAATCGGGTTGAGGTCCTGTTATGAATGACCATGTTTCGCCTTTTGTAATTACTCCATTACTATCTGTTTCATCGATGCGCCAATAATATTTTCGAGTGAAGTTTAATTCGATGGGTTCATAATAATTGGAATCCTGAGCTATTGAAACAAGACAACCTAATGGATTTGTTTTTGTTGCATCTTTGACATCGTTAAAATCAGTTCCGAAATACACATCATAAGCAGCGGGATTTGATGTGCCGGGGAACCAGCTAAAAATAGCATCCAGGGGAATTTCCGATGAGTTATTCTCAGGATAAGGATAATAGGCATGAGCAGGTTTTGAGCCGGTAGTAAAACTCCAGATGTCACCTTTTGTTTTTACCGTTCCTAAACGGGTATCTGTTATATCATCAACACGCCAGTAATATTTCTGATTCAATTTCAGATTGCCTGGCTTATATTCATTTGCATCAGATAGGGTTTTGTTGGAGTAAACCAGTACATCTAAAGGATTATTTGCAGTTGCGTTACAAACATCATTAAAATCTGTTCCAAAGTAGAGATTATAATAATAAATACGGGTTAAAGCATTTGAACCTGGATTCCAGCTTAAGGTTATTCCGTAATTAACGTTTTCCTCATCATTAAGAGGAGTAGGATTATAAGGATGGTCTGGCATCTTACCAGTCACAAATGTCCATATCTCGCCGCTTACTCTATTAAGTGAATTATCTAAATCATCTATACGCCAGAAATATTGTGTGTTTTTCTTTAGTGCTCCAGGATCGAATACTGTTTCGGTTTGTTTTCTAAGAAACGGCGGGAATTCAGTTGTACCAAAATATAATTCATGCTCAGTTACATTCGGATCTGACGACCAGTATAAAATTGGGTCAAGAGCTATACTGTAGGCACCATCAAAAGGTTCAGGCGAATAAGCCTGACTGAAATAATCGATATCATACAGTGACTTGCTTGCTTCTTTAGTCCCGCCGTAAATACCTATATTAATTCTGTCACCGTTTGGATACGGCTCAAAATATAATGGAGTGATTGGGTCTCCCGCGTCGATACATTGACTTGTTACTTCGTCTGTTACCCATATTTTACTATTCGGGTCATATCTGCCGACCTGCGATTTCAGATGATAATCTCCTGCAGCATAAAAATCATCATTCGCGTCATCGGGCGTTCCATTCGAGTTCCAAAAACCGGGACAGGCAAAACATGGATCAGATTCAAAGTTACCTTCGCCGCAAATCATTTTTTCATTCGGGTCATAAAACTTATATTCTCCATTCTTAACGTCGCAGTAGGCAATAGTAATTATAGATGCGCTGTCGTTGAAAATTTCCTGTCCATCATCCCAGAGAATACAATTTGTGATTTTAACATTGCTTTGCAATACAGTATTTTCTGGTTCAATACTTGAGAAGGAACTTACAGCGTCACCATAAAGTGACACATTCCCCTCGAATACACTGTTATTTATGAGGATATTCGAATTATCAGTATTATTGATGCCGCCGCCATATTGTGCTGAGTTTCCAAGGAAAATGGAATTAGGAAACGCAGCGGCGCATTTTTCGTTTAGTATTGCGCCTCCGCTGTTTTCTGCTGTATTTTCAATAAACATGCATTTTGTCGTAGAAGAAATATTGGAAGAAAGATTATAGATTGCTCCGCCGCTGATTTCTGCGAGATTTCTTTTGAATGTGCAATTTGTCATGGAAGGATTGCTTTCTTTATTACACATTCCGCCGCCATTATTTTCTGTACTATTTTCACTGAGTGTACAATCGGTAAGCGTAGGATCGCTGTTGAGATTATACATTCCGCCACCCAAAGTTTTCGCATGATTTTTGCTGAATATACAATCAGTAATAATAGGCTTGCTGACATTATAATTGTATATTCCTCCGCCGCCGTTCTGAGATGCATTTTCACTAAACAAGCTGCCGGATATTGTCGGATTACTTCCGAAATTAGCAATTCCGCCGCCGTAATCTAATGTTTTGTTTTTATTGAATATGCAATCAATAATTTTCGGACTGCAAAGAGTAATATAAATTCCACCTCCAGCAGCCGTACTTTCATTTTCCGTGAATGAGCAATCGGTCAGAGTAGGAGAACTCGCAGTATTATACATTCCGCCACCTTCTTGAGCAGAATTCTTATGGAAAGTGCAGTATGTGATTTTGAAACTGCCATTATTGTAATTGTATATTCCTCCGCCGCTGCCAATCGTATTATTTTCAGTGAATGTACAGCTTGTTATTGTGGGAATACTGTTATTATTATAAACTCCTGCTCCAGAAGTATCAGCCTTGTTTTTGTTGAAAGCGCAATTTGTTATAACAGGCTTGCTATTATTATGATTATACATTCCTCCGCCATTTTTAGACTGATTCTCAGTGAAAGTACAATTGTTGATTGTCGGACTGCTTTCTTCATTGCACATCCCGGCACCGTTAGAATTTGCTTTATTTTCGCTGAAAGTACATTTTGTTAAAGCTGGATTGCTATTGGAATAATTATACATTCCGCCGCCGTCACTTGCTGCTGTGTTCGAATTGAACAGGCAGTCCGTTATTTTGGGATTACTAATATCATTATATATTCCACCGCCATTGGTTTTTATTACGTTAGAACTGAAGGTACAGTTTGTGAGAATAAGATCACTGTAACTATTATATATTCCGCCCCCGTTTTTTGCCGCGTTTTGGCTTATCGTACAATTGGTTAGAGAGGCAGTACTGCGATAATTATATATTCCTCCGCCGTTGTCAACCGCCATATTATCCATGAATTTACAATTGGTGAATCTCGGGCTGTCTGAGTAATTACATACACCGCCGCCATTTGAAGCCGAATTCTCTTTAAATGTGCAGTTATTGACTTTCAAGGCACTGTAATAATTATATATTCCGCTTCCTGTTGAATAGTTAGGATCATTGGCATTTCCTGACTTAATAGTCAAGCCGTCGATTGTGTTTGTATTTCGTATGGATCTGCTTGTGATAACACGAAAGCTGTTTTCTTTTCGGCCATGTTCATTGATCAGATTACTTATTGATGGATTCTTAATATCATTGTTATTTAAGTCGCCGCTCAGGATTGTCTCATAAAGTTCTATGTTTCGGGCATTTGGGTCAGCTTGTCCGAGACCTGCATAGCCTCCCAAAAGACTAACATTATTAACAAGATCGAAAGTGGCAGCTCTGTCGCCTTGTGTAATACCTGCTCCCAAATCAGGTTTATACGTTCCCTGGGCTATACGAATTTCGACCGGTTTTATGACATTTTGG
>CAZMPL010000368.1:0-3340 GCA_964567805.1 uncultured Pirellulales bacterium
CGGGTTCTTAAATATGGCGCAAAAGCTCACTTTATAAAGTTGGTTGCTATTACAAAGAGCCAGCCGCGGAATTGATTTTCGCTGCCCCTGAAGGTATTGAATTTTTCTACTACACGCAAAAATACCTGCGATGTAATATCCTCGGCTAAATGCCTGTCGAACAACCGATGGACGCAATACCTGAAAAGATCATCGTAATGTCTGCGGTACAATAACGAAAACGCATTATAATTCGTCCGGGCTTCTTCAATCAGCTCGGCACTTTCAAGCTCACTGCTGTTATCCACTATATCAAGTCTCCCAATTTTTAAAGTTTCAGTAATCATCACCATTATAAATGCGCAAAATCCCAAAATGCGGCAAAAAATTTAAATAATTGCAAAATTGGCTTTAAATTCTGTATAATACATGTATGACAACGAAAGAAATAGCTTTAAAAACAATTGAAGAGCTCCCGGCAAATGCTTCATGGGAGGATATTCAAGAGAGAATAAACTTTATGGCCGCTGTACGCACAGGTCTAAGCGAGCATAACCAGGGTAAGGGAATACCTCATGATAAGGTCAGGGAGGAATTTGCTGAATGGCTTACAGATTAATTTGGTCACCTTCCGCTTGCCTTGATCTAAAAAAACTTACCTCTTATATTTCTGAATCAAGTCCACAAGCATCCATTCATTTCATAAAAAAGGTATTTGATACAGTTGAGCATATTCCAGATTTTCCAAAATCTCGTCGTGCTGTTCCTGAGTTCGAAAATTCCAATATCAGAGAAGAAATTCGTAAGCCCTGTAGAATTATTTTTAGAATAAAACCTAAAAAGCGAACCATTGAAATTGTACGAGTCTGGCATTCCGCAATAGGAACACCTCAAATATAGTTAAAACAAATCAATAACATAAGATTCGGAAAGTTTTTTCTGGATTATTTCATTAGCGAGATTTATCCATTTTTCGCATTTATCGAGAATTACACTATCTGAAGTCACTACGGGCATATTGGTTTTTATTAGTTCAGCATCGGGGCTGATGGAAAGTTTAACTTCAAAAATCCAACTATGCTCTGCCGCAATTTCGCTTATTAACTTTTTCAATCGGCCGCTATTGGAAACGGGACTATCAAGAAACCAGAGGACGTTTTTAATTTTATTCTCTTGTAAGAAATTTCCAATAAGCTCAATTGCGGGGATAGTTTCTTCAACTTTTCGATATGTGCCGTGTATGCTCGCCAAATCGCGCAAACATCCATCGCGGCCTTTAAACAGAATCCCCCCACTCAAAGCGGCTTCGATTGTTATCAATAGATTATAGCCGTCTATCGCAATCGATTTATCTTTAAGATTTTGTATTTCTATGCAACGCTGTTTTCGGGATTCAAGCCGCTGGTCGGAGCATGAGCTTCGCATAATTGCCAGTCTTTGCCGTTCTGTAAGCGAAAATTTATCTCCTACAAGTTTGAGCGAGCTTTTTTCGGCGTATCCCTTAGATAAAAGCATCGAAAAATCCTCCGCTGCCGAACGCAATTGCGGGATTACTTCAGGAGCGAAAAGTTTCTCGTCGGATGGGTGTTGGCCGCGATGACTTCGTTTGTCAGGCAAAAGTATCTCCTTATTTTATTGACAGAAGCCGCGATTTTAACTTACATTATCAATTTAGGATTCTTAATTAAAAGGTTATTTTATAATGCCCAGTCACAATTTAGCAAGTATAAAGATAGACGACCTCGAAATCACTGGTTATTCGGTCGCAGGTGAGGAAACCGTCGTAGCGATACCTCAACTGGACGTTTGCTTCGATATAGGCAAGGCTCCGGACCAGTTTATTTCCATTAATAACGTCCTGCTTACACATGGCCATATGGACCACTCGGCGGGATTCGCTTATTATCTTTCCCAGCGAAATTTCTGCGGCCAATCCGCCGGAACTATACTGGCTCCGAAAATTCATATCAAAACTATGCAGGAAATTATCGACTTATGGGGCAAGCTCGATGGAAATAAAATCCCGGCCAATCTCATAGGAGTAAAACCCGGCGATGAATACCAGGTCAAGCCAAACATTTTCGCGAGAGTTTTTCCGACAAAGCACAGCAAGGGTTCAGTCGGTTATACTATTATTGAAAAAAGGAAAAAACTCAGGGAAGAATTCATAGGTTTGAACGGGCCGCAGATAGTCGAGCTGAAAAAACAGGGAATAGAAATTGATTACACGCTCGAACTTCCGATAGTGACTTTTATCGGTGATACTCAATATTTGGATTTTTCACAACTCGATTATATTGCTAAAAGTAAAATCCTCATTTCAGAATGTACTTTTTATGAAGAAGAGCATAAAGAACGAGCCGAAGCAGGCAAACACATATATATAGAAGAATTTATAAAGATGATCGAAAATATGCAAAACGAGCATATTATAATTGTTCACACAACACAGAGAACAGGGATGAAAGAAATTAACAAAATCCTTAAAAACACTATGCCTAAAAATATCTTGGATAAGATTACCCTGCTCATGAACAAACGAATAAAATAAGAAATTTTAAAATTTATTTTTACACCAAACCAAATTCAGTTAGACTATTTTGCTGTATTTTGAAATTAAAGATAAACATTACAATTCAGAAAGTTGAAAGAATATGACAAATAAAACTATCACAGCTCCGAAGGGATTTCTGGCCGCGGGTCTTTTTTGCGGCGTGAAGAAATCGGGCAAATATGATTTGGGAATGATTGTATGCCCAGGCGGAGCAAACGCAGCAGCGGTTTTTACAACTAATAAAATCCAATCCGCAGCAGTGCAAATCGCGAAAAAGCATATAAAAAGCAAACAGATTTATGCTGTAGTAGTTAATTCAGGTAACGCAAACGCCTGTACCGGTACGCTTGGAATTAAAAACGCGGTTAAAATGTGCGAAGAAACAGCTTCGCATATCGAAGAAGACCCGCATACTGTTCTTGTCGCATCAACTGGAATTATCGGCGAACAACTCCCGATTAAAACAATTACCGACGGTATTGCAAAAGCTGCTGGGCAACTTTCTACTTCACCTGAAAGCGGCATGGACTTTACAAGTGCGATTATGACAACAGATACCAAGCCAAAAATATCGGTTCGCCAAATAGATATTTCAGGCGAAAAAGTCACTATTGCCGGAACAGTAAAAGGCGCAGGAATGATTGCTCCGAATATGGCGACAACACTTTGCTTTATCACTACAGATATTTCAATATCCAAAAATCTTCTCGATACAGCGTTGAAAAACGCGATCGGAAATTCTCTTAATAAACTCACGGTTGACGGCCATCAAAGCACAAACGACACAGCTATTATTCTCGCTTCCGG
>CAZMPL010000369.1:0-2789 GCA_964567805.1 uncultured Pirellulales bacterium
GACCTTATCGTTTTGCTTCACAAGGTCGGTTGTCATAGAACATTGATGACCCACTTCAAAAGAGTTTCGCGCATCCGCGGAGGGACGCAAACCTTTTATAATCTCATGCACAAGCGGGACGAACAAAGTATGTCTTGGCAAATCGCCCGTTTCGAGCGAACAGCCGAAATTACAGAGAAGCAGCGTACCGAGACCGACAGTTTTTTCAGCCATCGCGACATTCGTATCATCGTAACTGAGAAGAACCTGACCTTTCTGCTTTGCTCTTTCGGTTGTAAAATACCTGTAGAACTTCAAATCGCCAAGTTCGCCGCTTTCTTTGAATTTTCTTAAAATTCTATGATCGAAATTCGCTCCTGAAAGAACCGAGTATTCCTGTTTCAATGAACGGTCAACCTGTCCCGTGAGCGTATATGGCAAAGTTAAGTCACCCTCTGAAACATCTTCGAGTAATTTCAGATTATGAGCCGCGGCTCCGCCAACATGGAAATATACAACGCTCCCGCCGTCCCTTAGATAGCCTGTAAGGAGTTTTGCACTTTCGCGAGATAGTTCATTAATTTCAGAAAGAATAATTACCTGCGCCGAAGCCGTATTAAGAGCATCAAGCTTGTCGGAACTAATAATGGAAGTGACAACTGTCGTATCATCGGATTCCATAAAAGGATTTATCGCTTTATCGAGAAAGCGGCTGCCGGACGTAATGTCATCCATCTTTACATCCGAAACAAGAAGGATATTTACTTTTTTCTCAACATGAAAAGTAAAAAATCTCTGGTTATCAATTTTCAAGCCGTCCGATTCCATCAAAGGATTGAGTTGGGAGGAATTTTCAGGGATCTGTAATTTGCTTTCATAAAGCCCGGGTTCGTTAATACGTACTCGAAAACTCGTCGAAATTGTGCTGTGCGGCTCAATTGAAACTTCCTGAGTCAGGATTTTATTATCTTTGAAAACCAGTTCAACAGGTATTTGCGCTGTTTGATTTCCATAATTCGCGACTTTACAAATAATTTCAACCGGTTCGAGAACGGTCGGCGAAGCAGGCAAAACAGAAGCGGAAATAATCGCGCAATTCGCCGCACTCTCCGGTCCAACGGGAATGAAAACCATTTGCACATCTTCTTTAACTACACCGAAGTTCACACTCGACCAGTTGGTTCGCTGAAAATCTGAAATGAAATATATTTCTTTCTTACGGCCGGAAACAGAATCGAGCTGCTTTACCGCTTCAGTTAGAGCCGCGTTAATATCCGCGTAATCTGGAAGAGCCTCTGACTCTCTTATATCTTTTCGCGCGATCACAAGATTCTCTATCGGTGTATCGAAAGAAAGTTTCGGTACGGAACCCATGAGAATAATATTTACTTTATCTTTTGCACCGCAATGGTCGAGAATTTCCAGTGCGGCGACTTTAGCTTTGGAAAATGATGTCACTCCATCCTTCAAATATCCCATGCTCGCGGAAGCGTCTGCGAGTATAATTACTGTTTTGTTTCCTTGCGCGTCATCTGAAGCTAAATCGCTGCTCTCGGTGATAATCGGTTTGAGAAAAACCAATAAAATCAAGAGAATCAGCGATGTTCGTAAAAGAAGAAGCAAAATGTGCCTGAGCCTGTGCAGATTAGACTGGTTCGCTTTCGCCATGCGAATAAATTTCAGCGTGGGGAAAATCATATTTTTCGGAGTTCGTCTTGTCAAAAGATGTATAACTACCGGAATAGTAAGGGCTAACGAGCCTATCCAGAAAGCGGGATTACCGAACATAATTGCACTTAATAAAGTCATTTTTTACTCCGTCCGGCAATATAATTTTGCAGCGCCAACTGGTATGGTGTTTCTGTACTGAACAACTGATAATCAATTTTTCTCGATTGAGCGGTCGAAGCAATGGAATCAATAAATTCATTCAAATGTTTACTGTACGATTTTCTTATATCGGCAGGAATTGATGTCACTCTCTGACGGGTCTCGGCGTCTATAAAATTTACGCTCGCGAGATTCGGGAGCTCAAGTTCGTGCTTATGCAAAACATGAAACAGGACAACCTCGAAGTTCTTGTGAAGATACATATCGAGTGCGCCGAAAATTTCTTCCGGGTCATCGAGCATGTCCGAAATTAAAACTAAAATGCCTCTGTGTTTGAATAAAGGAAAACTCTCTCGCAAAACTTTTGCTACGGAAGTACTCTGACCGACTTTGTTTTTCTCAAGCTGATTTAAAATCTTGTATAAATGAGAGTAAGTACTTCCCGCCGGGATGTGATGCTTAATATCAGAATCGAATAAAGTTAACCCGACCTTGTCACCCTGCTTGATTGTAAGATAACTAAGTGCGGCCGCAAGGTAACAGGCATAATCGAATTTCGACATATCATCAATACCGAAATAATTCTCATGCCACTGACCGCCGAAAGCCATCGAAGCACTGCTGTCAACCATCAGGTAACAAGTCATTATAGTCTCAAGTTCGGAGAGCTTAATCACATATCGGTCTGTGCGAGCATAAACTTTCCAGTCTATCGTTTTGATTGAATCACCGGGATAATATTTCCGGTAATCTGTAAATTCCTGCGCGTGTCCTTTAAGCGGCGAAGTGTGTTTTCCCGAATATGCTCCCTCGACTGTTACACGTGACGAAAGATAGAAGCTCTCCAAATACCTCAGGTAATCCGCGTTAAGGTATTTATGGCCGCTTCCCTGTGTCTTCCTTTTCCCTTCCAAAGGCATTTGGTTTTCAATCCTAAAAACAGGCACAAAGCCACTATTTATATATTTTCTTTTTTCGGA
>CAZMPL010000369.1:2799-3334 GCA_964567805.1 uncultured Pirellulales bacterium
GTAACAAAGGCACTAAGTAATTATATGTCTTGTATATTAACTCTGTGCCTTTGTACCTTTGTCTCCTTGTCCCTAAGAAATATTTTCTTTTTTCGGAGAACCCTTGATTTTATTCAGAGCCAGAGAAATTCTATCACCGGCAGAAGTTTTGTCAGTAGAACCGCCTGTCAAATCCATTGTTTTCCTGATTTGAACATCCTTTTTGCCTTCGCTGTGTACATAGTCTGATTCTTTCACAGACTTAAGCAAAGCCTGAATAATCATATTTGTCGTAATACCTTTTCCCGCGGCTTTGTAATTGCGAATTATCCTGTGGCCAAGAACCGGCAAAGCAACATCACGAACCTCTTTACAGGATGGAGCAGGTAAATTGCGCAAAAGAGCCAGACTTTTCGCACCAAGAATCAGGTATTGCGAAGCTCTCACGCCGGCGCCCCATTCTACATATTCATTGATATAAGGATCGCTGGTCGGCGCAGGCCTGCTTGCGGCCGCAAGATCAACCGCGTAAGTCAATACATGTTTCGATACCGGT